>NZ_JBEXOS010000021.1:0-98862 GCF_040611655.1 Streptomyces sp. NPDC006552 | reverse complement strand
GTACGCGCCGCGATGAAGCCGATCGCGACCGTGCCGCGCGCGCTGCGCACCGTCGACGTCGCCACCGGCGAGGCGGCCCAGGCCCACCACCAGCGCTCCGACGTCTCCGCCGTGCCGGCGGCAGGCATCGTCGCCGAGGCGATGGTCGCCCTGGTCCTGGCGGACGCGGTCGCGGAGAAGTTCGGCGGCGACAGCGTGCCCGAGACGCGCCGCAACGTGACCTCGTACCTCGACCACCTCCAGATCCGGTGAGCGGCCCGCAGGTCGTGCTCGTCGGGCCGATGGGCGTGGGCAAGTCGACCGTGGGCGGCATGCTCGCGGAGCGGCTCGGCTGCGTCTTCCGGGACACCGACGACGACATCGTGGCCGCGCAGGGCAAGGCCATCGCCGAGATCTTCGTCGACGACGGCGAGGCGCACTTCCGGGCGCTGGAGAAGGCGGCCGTCGCGGCCGCGCTCGCCGACCACGACGGGATCCTCGCCCTGGGCGGCGGCGCCGTCCTGGACGCGGACTCCCGGGCGCTGCTCGCCGGGCACCGGGTCGTCTACCTCTCGATGGACGTCGAGGAGGCGGTCCAGCGGACCGGCCTGAACGTGGCCCGCCCGCTGCTCGCCGTCAACCCGCGCAAGCAGTGGCGCGAGCTGATGGAGGGCCGGCGGCATCTGTACACCGAGGTGGCCTCGGTGGTCGTGGCCACCGACGGCCGTAGTCCCGACGAGGTGGCCCAGGCCGTCCTCGACGCACTGGAGTTGAAGCAGGCATGAGCGACGAAGTGACCCGGATCCAGGTCGGCGGCACGGCCGGCACCGAGCCGTACGAGGTGCTGGTCGGACGGCAGCTCCTGGGCGAGCTGGGCTCGTTGATCGGGGACCGGGCCAAGCGGGTCGCCATCGTGCACCCCGAGGCGCTCGCCGAGACCGGGGAGGCGCTCCGCGCCGACCTGGCCGAACAGGGTTTCGAAGCGGTCGCCATCCAGGTGCCCAACGCCGAGGAGGCCAAGACCGCCGAGGTCGCCGCGTACTGCTGGAAGGCGCTCGGGCAGTCGAACTTCACCCGCTCCGACGTCGTCGTGGGCGTCGGCGGCGGCGCCACCACCGACCTCGCCGGGTTCGTGGCGGCCACCTGGCTGCGCGGCGTGCGCTGGATCGCCGTCCCGACGACCGTGCTCGCCATGGTCGACGCCGCGGTCGGCGGCAAGACCGGCATCAACACCGCCGAGGGCAAGAACCTGGTGGGCGCCTTCCACCCGCCGGCCGGTGTGCTGTGCGACCTCGCCGCCCTCGACTCACTGCCGGTCCACGACTACGTGTCCGGGCTCGCCGAGATCATCAAGGCCGGCTTCATCGCCGACGAGCGCATCCTGGAGCTCATCGAGGAGGACCCGGCCGCCGCGCGCACCCCGGCCGGCCCGCACGCCGCCGAGCTGATCGAGCGGTCCATCAAGGTCAAGGCCGAGGTGGTCTCCGGCGACCTCAAGGAGTCGGGGCTGCGCGAGATCCTCAACTACGGCCACACCCTCGCGCACGCCATCGAGAAGAACGAGCGCTACAAGTGGCGCCACGGCGCGGCCGTCGCGGTGGGCCTGCACTTCGCCGCCGAACTCGGCCGCCTGGCCGGACGGCTGGACGACGCGACCGCGGACCGCCACCGCACGGTGCTGGAATCCGTCGGCCTCCCGCTGAGCTACCGCTACGACCAGTGGCCCAAGCTCCTGGAGACGATGAAGGTCGACAAGAAGTCCCGCGGCGACCTGCTGCGCTTCATCGTCCTGGACGGCCTCGGCAAGCCCACCGTCCTGGAGGGCCCGGACCCCGCCGTCCTCCTCGCCGCCTACGGCGAAGTGGCCGAATAGCACCGCTTGTTCGGCCCCCGGGCACTTCGCGACCTCCCCGGCCGTTCACACAACGGCGGCCGGGGACGGTACCGTTCGGTAGCGCCCTGATCGCCGGCGCCCCAGTGACGGTTGTACGAGACGGAGTGGCACCGGATGCAGCACGCAGTGGGGTCTCCGCTGCCACCGCCCCATCGACCGGGGCATGGACCGGCCGGCCCCTGGCCCCTGGCGCCGGCGGCCCAGCAGCAGCACCCCGGGGCCCCGGGCTTCGCGGGCGCCGCGCATCCGCCGCAGGTCCCGCCGCACCCCCAGGCGGCCCAGGCACCGCACCCGGGCCCGCCGGCTCCCGTGGCGCGGGAGACCACCGGCCATGTCCAGCTCCCGCCCGGCGGCCCCGTCGCCGTGCCGAGCCCGCCGCCCGCGCAGGCCCCCGCCGACCCGGGCGCCACCACCCTCGCCGTGCTGCTCATCGGCCCCGCCGGAGCGGGCAAGACCAGCGTCGCCAAGTACTGGGCGGAGTGCCGCCGCGTCCCGACCGCGCACATCAGCCTCGACGACGTCCGTGAATGGGTGCGCTCCGGCTTCGCCGACCCGCAGACGGGGTGGAACGACAACAGTGAGGCGCAGTACCGCCTCGCCCGCCGCACCTGCGGCTTCGCCGCGCGCAACTTCCTGGCGAACGGGATCTCCTGCATCCTCGACGACGCCGTCTTCCCCGACCGGCCGGTCGTCGGCCTCGGCGGCTGGAAGCGGCACGTCGGCCCCGGCCTGCTCCCCGTCGTCCTCCTCCCGGGCCTGGAGATCGTCCTGGAGCGCAACGCGCAGCGCAGCGGCAACCGCCGCCTCAGCGACGAGGAAGTGGCCCGCATCCACGGCCGGATGGCCGGCTGGTACGGATCGGGGCTCCCCATCATCGACAACTCGCAGCTCGACGTGGCCGGCACGGCACAGGTCCTGGACGAGGTACTCGCCCGCGCCATCGCGAGCCCACCACAGTGGTGAACCCGCCACGCTGATGCGCCCGCGCCAGGGGTGGTTCCGGCTACGTGCGCCCGCCCCAGCGGTGCACCCGCCCGAGTGGTGCGCCCGCCGCAGTGGCGCACCCGCTTCATCGGGGAGGCCGCCCGAGCAGTGAGCCCGTCCGCAGGGTGCGCCCGCCCGAGCGGTGTGCCCGCCCCAGCCGTGAACCGGCCCAACCGTGAGCCGCCGAAGCCGTGAGCCGCCCCAGCCGTGACCGCCTCAGCCGTGAGTCGCCCCAGCCGTGAGCCCGCCGCAGAGGTCAACCCGCCCTCGCCCGCGGCGACACCCGCGGCGACGCCCGTCCGGACGCGCTGAAACGGCCGTCAGGGCCTCACGCTCGTACGCTCGGCCCCATGGCAGAGGCGTACGCGGCACGACGGAACCGGCTCAGAGAGCGCGCGGCAGCGGGCGGCAGCGCTGCCGCTCTCGTGTCGCGCTCCGCCAACGTGCGCTATCTCACCGGCGCGGCGCCGCCGGGCGCCGTGCTGCTGCTCGGCCGTGACCCCGGCGGCAGCGGCGACGTGTTGCTGTGCGGGCGCTCCCCGAGCGGACAGATCGCCGAAGGCCGGCCCGACGAGGCGCTGCGGGTGCAGCTCCTGGCCGCGCCCGCGGGCGACCCCGCCGTCGCCGCCGCCGATGTGGCGCTCGCCCAGGGCGCCGACTCGCTCGCCGTCGAGGAGCACCACCTGACGATGGCCCGCCACCGCGCCATCGGCTCGGTCGCGCCCGGTCTGCTGCTGACCGACCTGAACCGGGCGGTCGAGCAGTTGCGCCTGGTCAAGGACGAGGAGGAGATCTCCTGCCTGCGCATCGCGGCCGAGATCGCGGACCAGGCCCTCGGCGAACTGCTGGAGTCGATCCTCGTCGGCCGCACCGAGCGCCACCTCGCCCTGGAGCTGGAACGTCGACTTGTCGACCACGGCGCGGACGGGCCCGCCTTCCCCACCTGCGTGGGCACCGGTCCGAACTCCGGCCGCTGCGGCCACCGCCCCAGCGACCGCCGGGTCGAGGAGGGCGACTTCCTCTCCGTGTGCCTGGGCGCCACCTACCGCGGCTACCGCTGCGAGGTCGGCCGCACCTTCGTCATCGGGACCTCGCCCGCCGCGTGGCAGATCGAGCTGTACGACCACGTCTTCGCCGCTCAGCGGGCCGGCCGGGAGGCGCTGGTGCCCGGCGCGGAGTGCCGCGAGGTGGACCGGGCCGCCCGCCACGTACTGGACGCGGCGGGGTATGGTGACGGGCTCGCCCAGCTGACCGGGCACGGGGTGGGGCTCGAAATCGACGAGGACCCGCAACTGGCCCCCGCGGCCATGGGTAAACTGGACGCTTGTGTGCCGGTCACCGTCGAACCGGGGGTCCACCTCCCGGGCCGGGGCGGTGTCCGTATCGATGACACGCTCGTCGTCCGCCCCGAGGCGGACGGCGGACCCGAGCTACTCACCATCACGACCAAGGAGCTGCTCGCGCTCTAGCCGGAGCCATCCGGCCGGCGGCCGAGCACCTGCCCCGGGGTCGTCCACGTCAGTCCAGGAGATTCCGCAACCGTGGCTTCCACGAACGACCTCAAGAACGGCCTGGTGCTCAAGCTCGACGGGGGCCAGCTCTGGTCCGTCGTCGAGTTCCAGCACGTCAAGCCCGGCAAGGGCCCGGCCTTCGTGCGCACCAAGCTCAAGAACGTGCTCTCCGGCAAGGTCGTCGACAAGACGTTCAACGCCGGCGTCAAGGTCGAGACGGCCACGATCGACAAGCGCGACATGCAGTTCTCCTACATGGACGGCGACTACTTCGTCTTCATGGACATGGAGACCTACGACCAGCTGCACGTCGACCGCAAGGCCGTCGGCGACGCCGCCAACTTCCTGATCGAGGGCTTCAACGCCTCGGTGGCCCAGCACGAGGGCGAGGTGCTCTTCGTCGAGCTGCCGGCCGCCGTCGAGCTCACCATCCAGGAGACGGAGCCGGGCGTGCAGGGCGACCGCTCCACCGGCGGCACCAAGCCCGCCACGCTGGAGACCGGGCACCAGATCCAGGTCCCGCTCTTCATCACCCAGGGCGAGAAGATCAAGGTCGACACGCGTGACAGCGGCTACCTCGGCCGGGTGAACAGCTAACCGTGGCTGCCCGTAATACGGCCCGCAAGCGCGCCTTCCAGATCCTGTTCGAAGCGGACCAGCGCGGCGCCGACGTCGTGACGGTCCTCGCGGACTGGATCAAGAACTCGCACAGCGATCCCCAGCAGCCGCCCGTCAGCGAGTACACGATGGAGCTGGTCGAGGGGTACGCCCCCAAGGCCCGCCGCATCGACGAGCTGATCTCGCAGTACTCCGTCGACTGGACGCTGGACCGGATGCCGGTCGTCGACCGCAACATCCTGCGGCTCGGCGCCTACGAGCTGATCTGGGTCGACGGAACGCCGGACGCCGTGGTCCTCGACGAGGCGGTCTCGCTCGCCAAGGAGTTCTCCACCGACGATTCCCCGGCGTTCATCAACGGACTTCTGGCCCGGTTCAAGGACCTGAAGCCCTCGCTCCGCCGCGACGAGGCATAACGCCGCGGCGCGCACGTGACACCGCAGGCCCGAAGCAGAACCTGAACAATGTTCTGCTTCGGGCCTGGTGCGTCTCCCGGGGCCTGGCTAGGTTGCGGCCATGACGACCGACCCCCTCCTGGCGCGCCTCGCGGCGCTGCGCGCGGGCGACCTCCCCGTCCGCGGCGGCCGCACCATGGCCTATGTCTACGACTCCGGGCTCGACGGGCTCGATGACCTGGCGAACGCCGCGCAGGCGGCCTTCGCCGGGGTCAACGGACTCGACATGACCGCGTTCCCGAGCGTCGTCGAGCTGGAGAACGACCTGGTGCGGCGGGCCACGGCGCTGCTCGGCGGCGGCGCGGGCACCTTCACCAGCGGCGGCACCGAGAGCTGCCTGCTCGCGGTCCTGACGGCGCGGCAGCACGCCCGCCGCACGCGGGGCGTGTGCGACCCCGAGCTGGTCCTGCCCGAGACGGCGCACGCCGCCTTCCACAAGGCCGCCGAACTCTTCGGGCTGCGGGTGGTGCGCGTGCCCGTCGACCCGGCCACGTTCACGGTGCGCCCCGCCGACATGGCCGCCGCCCTCACCGACCGCACCGCCCTGACCGTCGTCTCGGCGCCTTCCTACGCGCACGGCGTCATGGACCCGGTCGCGGAGGTGGCGGCCGAGGCGGCCCGGCGCGGGGTCCTGTGCCACGTCGACGCCTGCATCGGCGGCTGGTACCTCGGCCACCTGCGGGCGGCGGTCCGGGCCGGCCACCTCGCGCCGGACGCGCCGCACATCCCCGCGTTCGACCTCTCGGTCCCCGGCGTGACCTCCCTCTCGGTGGACCTCCACAAGTACGCGTACACGCCGAAGGGGGCCTCGCTCCTCCTTTTCCGGGACGCCGAACTGCGCCGTCATGGCTGGTTCGCACACGCCTCCTGGCCCGGCTACCCCGTGGTCAACTCCACCCTCCAGGGCACCAAACCGGCCGGACCGCTCGCCGCGGCCTGGGCCGTGACCGAGCGCGTCGGCGCCGAGGGTTACGCCGCGTTGTCGACGCGTGTACACCGGGCGACCCGCGCCCTCGCCGACGGCGTCGAGCGGATCGCGGGGCTGCGGCTGCTCGCGCGGCCCGGGGCGTCGCTGCTCGCGGTCGCCGCCGCCGACCCGGAGGTCGACGTGTTCGTCGTGGCGGACGAGGTCCGGGGGAGCGGCTGGTACCTGCAACCGCAGCCCGCCTTCGGGGCCTCCCCGGCCACCCTGCATCTGACGGTGACCGCCGCCGTCGCGGACGAGGAGACCGTGGGACTGCTCCTCGCCGACCTGGAGAAAGCGGTCGTGCGCGCGCGGGCCGTCGGCCCCGCACGGGTCGACCCGGCGCTCGTCGCGGCGGCCGGCGCGCTCGACCCGGACACGCTCGGCCCGCAGGAGGTGGCGGCGGCGCTCGCCCTGGCCGGTGTCGGCCCGGACGGCCGGCTGCCCGAACGGATGGCACCGGTGCTCGCGGTCCTCCAGGCGCTGCCGCCGCGGCTGAGCGAACGGCTGCTGCCCGAGGTCATCGGTCGCCTCTACCAGATCTGAACCGCCGGGGAGGCGGCGCCGCGCGGGGCCGCTCCCGGCGCGCGGGCCCCGGAACATCCCAAGGGGCGGAGCCGAACGGCTCCGCCCCTTGGGATGTGACGTTTCTTCGCTACCGGCCCCGGTCAGACCTCTTCGTGCGCCACCGCGCGCCGCGCGTCCGCGTCCAGCACGCCCCAGCTGATCAGCTGCTCGGTCAGGACCGAGGGCGACTGGTCATAGATGACCGCGAGGGTGCGCAGGTCGTCCTGGCGGATCGAGAGCACCTTGCCGTTGTAGTCACCGCGCTGCGACTGGATCGTGGCGGCGTACCGCTGGAGCGGGCCCGCCTTCTCCGGCGGCACGTGGGCCAGGCGCTCCAGGTCCAGGACGAGCTTCGGCGGCGGCTCGGCCGCGCCGCCGGGGGTCGTGCCGGGCAGCAGCTCCTGCACCGGGACCCCGTAGAAGTCCGCCAGCTCGGCGAGGCGCTGCACGGTGACCGCACGGTCGCCGCGCTCGTACGACCCGACCACGACCGCCTTCCAGCGTCCCTGGGACTTCTCCTCGACACCGTGGAGGGAAAGGCCCTGCTGGGTACGGATCGCACGGAGCTTGGCCCCGAGCTGCTTGGCGTATTCGCTGGACATATAGCTCCCCGGACACTGCATCACTGTGCGGCTGCGCCGCGTGGCTGGTAACTCACTGTGAGGTTACGCAGCGTTACTTGGCCGCGTCAAGCCGAATGGTCCGTACCGACTCTCTCCCAAAACGGGCGTTCTCGCACCTTCGGGGAGGTGATCGGCGCCGTTCGGGGGCTGATAGGCTGGGTGGCGCAAATCCGACGTCCTTTAAGATCCGTCCCGTGAGGCGGAGAAGGGGGTCCGTTTCGTATGGACACGCAGAACACGCAGAACCCTGACGCCAGGTCCGTCCTCGAAGGCCCGGACATCGCGCGAGTACTGACCCGCATCGCCCACGAGATCGTCGAGCGCGCCAAGGGCGCCGAGGACGTGGTCCTCCTGGGCATTCCCACGCGCGGCGTCTTCCTCGCCCGCCGGCTCGCCGAGAAGCTCGCCGAGATCACCGGCCGCACCGTCCCCGTCGGCTCGCTCGACATCACGATGTACCGGGACGACCTGCGCATGCACCCGCCGCGCGCACTGGCCCGCACCGAGATCCCCGGCGACGGCATCGACGGCCGCCTCGTGGTCCTCGTCGACGACGTGCTCTTCTCCGGCCGCACCATCCGCGCCGCCCTCGACGCCCTGAACGACATCGGGCGCCCGCGCGCCGTCCAGCTCGCGGTCCTCGTCGACCGCGGCCACCGCGAACTGCCGATCCGCGCCGACTACGTGGGCAAGAACCTCCCCACGTCGCTGCGGGAGACCGTCAAGGTCCAGCTCGCCGAGGAGGACGGCCGCGACGCCGTGCTGCTGGGTGCCAAGCGGGACGCCAAGGCGGCCGAGCAGTAACCACCGTCGCGCGCCCGCCCCGCACCGGGCCGACCGCCCCGACCGGTGTGCCCTCGCGCGCCCGCATGTCCTGACATCTCTGATACCTCCCTACGGAGCACCCCCGATGATGCGACACCTCATCTCGGCCGCCGACCTCACCCGTGACGACGCCGTCCTCATCCTCGACACCACCGAGGAGATGGTCCGCGTCGCCGACCGGCCCATCAAGAAGCTGCCCGCGCTGCGCGGGCGGACCGTCTGCAACCTCTTCTTCGAGGACTCGACCCGGACCCGGATCTCCTTCGAGGCCGCCGAGAAGCGGCTCTCCGCCGACGTCATCAACTTCGCCGCCAAGGGCTCCAGCGTCTCCAAGGGCGAGTCCCTGAAGGACACCGCGCAGACCCTGGAGGCGATGGGCGTCGACGCCGTCGTCATCCGGCACGGCGCCTCGGGCGCCCCCTACCGGCTGGCCACCTCCGGCTGGATCGACGCCCCCGTCATCAACGCGGGCGACGGCACCCACCAGCACCCCACCCAGGCGCTGCTGGACGCCTTCACCATGCGCCGCCGCCTGGTGGGCGCCGACGCCGGGCTCGGCCAGGGACTCGACGGCAAGCGCGTCACGCTCGTCGGCGACGTCCTGCACAGCCGGGTCGCCCGCTCCAACGTCGACCTGCTGCACACCCTCGGCGCCGAGGTCACCCTCGTCGCCCCGCCCACCCTGCTCCCCGTCGGCGTCGAGACCTGGCCCTGCGCGGTCTCGTACGACCTCGACTCCACGCTCACCAAGTCCGACGCGGTGATGATGCTGCGCGTCCAGCGCGAGCGGATGAACGCCGCGTTCTTCCCCACCGAGCGCGAGTACTCCCGCCGCTACGGCCTCGACGGCGACCGGATGGCGAAGATGCCGGAGCACGCCATCGTGATGCACCCCGGCCCGATGGTCCGCGGCATGGAGATCACCGCCGAGGTCGCGGACTCCGACCGCTGCACGGCCATCGAACAGGTCGCCAACGGCGTCCACACCCGGATGGCCGTCCTCTACCTGCTGCTCGGCGGCAACGAACCCGCCGTCACCCACTCCCGTACCGAGGAGAAGTAACCATGAGCAAGATCCTTATCCGCGGTGCGAAGGTGCTCGGCGGCGCGCCGCAGGACGTGCTGATCGACGGGACGGTCATCGGCGCGGTCGGAGCCGGGCTGAGCGCCGACGGTGTCGACGAGGTCGTCGAGGCCGGGGGCAAGGTCCTGCTGCCGGGCCTCGTCGACCTCCACACCCACCTGCGCGAGCCGGGCCGCGAGGACTCCGAGACCGTCCTGACCGGCACCCGCGCCGCCGCCTCCGGCGGCTACACCGCCGTGTTCGCCATGGCCAACACCTTTCCGGTCGCCGACACCGCGGGCGTCGTCGAGCAGGTCCACCGGCTCGGCGAGCAGCACGGCTACTGCGACGTGCAGCCCATCGGCGCCGTCACCGTGGGCCTGGAAGGACAGAAGCTCGCCGAGCTGGGCGCCATGCACGAGTCCACCGCCGGCGTCACCGTCTTCTCCGACGACGGCAAGTGCGTCCACGACGCCGTGATCATGCGCCGCGCCCTGGAGTACGTGAAGGCGTTCGGCGGCGTCGTCGCCCAGCACGCGCAGGAGCCCCGGCTCACCGAGGGCGCGCAGATGAACGAGGGCACCGTCTCCGCCGAGCTGGGTCTCGGCGGGTGGCCGGCCGTCGCCGAGGAGTCGATCATCGCCCGCGACGTGCTCCTCGCCGAGCACGTCGGCTCCCGCGTCCACATCTGCCACCTGTCGACCGCGGGGTCCGTGGAGATCGTGCGCTGGGCCAAGTCCCGCGGCATCGACGTGACCGCCGAAGTCACCCCGCACCACCTGCTCCTCACCGACGAGCTGGTGCGCTCCTACAACCCGGTCTACAAGGTCAACCCGCCGCTGCGCACCGAGAAGGACGTCAGGGCGCTGCGCGAGGCGCTCGCCGACGGCACCATCGACATCGTCGCCACCGACCACGCCCCGCACCCGCACGAGGACAAGGACTGCGAGTGGGCCGCCGCCGCCATGGGCATGGTCGGCCTGGAGACCGCCCTGTCCGTCGTGCAGCAGACCATGGTCGACACCGGGCTGCTCGACTGGGCGGGCGTCGCCGACCGGATGTCGGTCAAGCCCGCCGCGATCGGCCGGGCCACGGGCCACGGACGCCCCGTCTCGGCAGGTGAGCCCGCCAACCTCGTTCTCGTCGACGCCGACTACCGTGGAAGCGTTGACCCCGCGGGCTTCGCCTCCCGCAGCCGCAACACCCCCTACGAGGGCCGTGAGCTGCCGGGGCGCGTCACCCACACCTGGCTGCGGGGCAAGGCCACCCTCGCCGACGGGAAGCTCGCGTGACACCACTGTCCCCCCTGACCCACACCGTCCGCCTGGCCGCCGAAGAGAAGTCGGCGCAGGTGACGGACTGGCCGAACCGGATCGGCTGGATCGTCGGACTGCTGCTGTTCATCGCCCTCGTCTACTGGCTGATGCGCCAGGGCTGGAAGTGGCGCGGCACCCTCCAGGGCGACCTGGCCCCGCTCCCGCGGTCGCCCGAAGCGCCCGGCGAGCCGAAAATGACGATGAGCGGCCGGTACCACGGCTCCACCACCGCCGGGCAGTGGCTCGACCGCATCGTGGCGCACGGCCTCGGCACCCGCAGCCGCGCCGAGGTGACCCTGACCGAGGCCGGACTCGACGTCGTCCGCCCCGGGGCGAGCGACTTCTTCGTCCCGGCGGACGCCCTGCGCGAGGCCCGGCTCGACAAGGGCATCGCCGGCAAGGTCCTCACGGAGGGCGGTCTGCTGATCGTCACCTGGGCCCACGGGGACAAGCTGATCGACTCCGGGTTCCGCTCGGACCACGCCGCGGAGCAGGCCGAGTGGGTCACCGCGATCAACGACATGAGCAAGACGCACATCACGACGGAAGGCACCGCACGATGATCACCTCCACCAGGGGAGCCGCCAAAACTCCCGCCGTACTCGTCCTGGAGGACGGCCGCGTGTTCCGCGGCCGCGCCTACGGGGCCGTGGGGGAGACCTTCGGCGAGGCCGTCTTCTCCACCGGCATGACCGGCTACCAGGAGACCCTCACCGACCCGTCGTACGCCCACCAGATCGTCGTCGCCACCGCCCCGCAGATCGGCAACACGGGCTGGAACGACGAGGACGACGAGTCGGCCCGCATCTGGGTCTCCGGCTACGTCGTGCGCGACCCCGCCCGTATCCCCTCGAACTGGCGCTCGCGGCGCAGCCTCGACGACGAGCTGGTCGCCCAGGGCGTCGTCGGTATCAGCGGCGTCGACACCCGCGCCCTCACCCGCCACCTGCGCGAGCGCGGCTCCATGCGCTCCGGGATCTTCGCCGGCGAGACGCTGCCGGCCGACGCCGAGCTGATCGCGAAGGTCCAGGCGCAGCCGCAGATGAAGGGCGCGAGCCTGTACGAGGAGGTCGCCACCAAGGAGACCTACGTCGTCCCGGCGGTCGGCGAGAAGAAGTTCACCGTCGCCGCCGTCGACCTCGGCATCAAGGGCATGACCCCGCACCGCATGGCCGAGCGCGGCATCGAGGTGCATGTGCTGCCCGCCACCGCCACCGAGGAGGAGCTGTTCGCGGTCGCCCCGGACGGCGTCTTCTTCTCGAACGGCCCCGGCGACCCGGCCACCGCCGAAGGACCGGTGGCGCTGATGCGCGCCGTCCTCGCGCGCAGGACGCCGCTGTTCGGCATCTGCTTCGGCAACCAGATCCTCGGCCGCGCCCTCGGCTTCGGCACGTACAAGCTGAAGTACGGCCACCGCGGCATCAACCAGCCGGTGCAGGACCGCACCACCGGCAAGGTCGAGGTCACCGCACACAACCACGGCTTCGCCGTGGACGCACCGCTCGACAAGGTCAGCGAGACGCCCTTCGGCCGCGCCGAGGTCTCCCACGTCTGCCTGAACGACCAGGTCGTCGAAGGTCTCCAGCTGCTCGACCAGCCGGCCTTCTCCGTCCAGTACCACCCCGAAGCCGCCGCGGGCCCGCACGACGCCGCGTACCTCTTCGACCGTTTCGTCACCCTGATGGAGGGCCAGCGTGCCTAAGCGCTCCGATATCCAGTCCGTCCTGGTCATCGGCTCCGGCCCGATCGTCATCGGCCAGGCCGCCGAGTTCGACTACTCCGGCACCCAGGCGTGCCGCATCCTGCGGGCCGAGGGCCTGCGGGTGATCCTGGTCAACTCCAACCCCGCGACGATCATGACCGACCCGGAGATCGCCGACGCCACGTACGTCGAGCCGATCACCCCCGAGTTCGTCGAGAAGATCATCGCCAAGGAGCGCCCCGACGCGCTCCTGCCCACCCTCGGCGGCCAGACCGCGCTCAACACCGCGATCTCCATGCACGACCAGGGCGTCCTGGAGAAGTACGGCGTCGAGCTGATCGGCGCGAACGTCGAGGCGATCAACAAGGGCGAGGACCGCGACCTCTTCAAGGGCGTCGTCGAGGAGGTCCGCAAGAAGATCGGCCACGGCGAGTCCGCCCGCTCCGTGATCTGCCACTCCATGGACGACGTGCTCCAGGGCGTCGACACCCTCGGCGGCTACCCCGTCGTCGTGCGCCCCTCCTTCACCATGGGCGGCGCCGGTTCCGGCTTCGCCCACGACGAGGAGGAGCTGCGCCGCATCGCCGGCCAGGGCCTGACGCTCTCCCCGACCACCGAGGTGCTCCTGGAGGAGTCCATCCTCGGCTGGAAGGAGTACGAGCTGGAGCTGATGCGCGACAAGAACGACAACGTCGTGGTCGTCTGCTCCATCGAGAACTTCGACCCGATGGGCGTGCACACCGGCGACTCCATCACCGTCGCTCCCGCCATGACGCTGACCGACCGCGAGTACCAGCGGCTGCGCGACATCGGCATCGCGATCATCCGCGAGGTCGGCGTCGACACCGGCGGCTGCAACATCCAGTTCGCGATCGACCCCGAAGACGGCCGCGTCATCGTCATCGAGATGAACCCGCGCGTCTCCCGCTCCTCGGCGCTCGCCTCGAAGGCCACCGGCTTCCCGATCGCGAAGATCGCCGCCAAGCTGGCCGTCGGCTACACGCTCGACGAGATCCCGAACGACATCACCGAGAAGACGCCGGCCTCCTTCGAGCCGACGCTCGACTACGTGGTCGTCAAGGCCCCGCGCTTCGCCTTCGAGAAGTTCCCGAGCGCCGACTCCACCCTCACCACGACCATGAAGTCGGTCGGCGAGGCCATGGCCATCGGCCGCAACTTCACCGAGGCGTTCCAGAAGGCGCTGCGCTCCCTGGAGAAGAAGGGCAGCCAGTTCACCTTCGTCGGCCCGGTCGGCGACAAGCAGGAGCTGCTCGAAGCCTCCGAGCGCCCGACCGACGGCCGGATCAACACCGTCATGGCGGCGATCCGGGCCGGCGCCACGCCCCAGGAGGTCTTCGACCACACGAAGATCGACCCCTGGTTCGTCGACCAGCTCTTCCTGATCAAGGAGATCGCCGACGAGCTGGCGGACGCCGAGCGCCTCGACGCGCGGCTGCTCGCCGAGGCCAAGCGCCACGGCTTCTCCGACCAGCAGATCGCGGAGGTGCGCGGCCTGCGCGAGGACGTCGTGCGCGAGGTCCGGCACGCCCTCGGGGTCCGCCCGGTCTACAAGACGGTCGACACCTGCGCCGCCGAGTTCGCCGCGAAGACGCCGTACTTCTACTCCTCCTACGACGAGGAGTCCGAGGTCGCGCCCCGCGAGAAGCCCGCGGTGATCATCCTCGGCTCCGGCCCGAACCGCATCGGCCAGGGCATCGAGTTCGACTACTCCTGCGTCCACGCCTCCTTCGCGCTCAGCGACGCCGGTTACGAGACCGTGATGGTCAACTGCAACCCGGAGACCGTCTCCACCGACTACGACACCTCCGACCGCCTGTACTTCGAGCCGCTGACGCTCGAGGACGTGCTGGAGATCGTGCACGCCGAGTCCCTCGCGGGCCCGGTCGCGGGCGTCGTCGTCCAGCTCGGCGGCCAGACCCCGCTCGGCCTCGCCCAGGCGCTCAAGGACAACGGCGTCCCCGTCGTCGGCACGCCGCCGGAGGCGATCCACGCCGCCGAGGACCGCGGCGCCTTCGGCCGCGTCCTCGCCGAGGCCGGCCTCCCGGCGCCGAAGCACGGCACCGCCACCACGTTCGCGGAGGCGAAGGCGATCGCCGACGAGATCGGCTACCCGGTCCTCGTCCGCCCGTCCTACGTGCTCGGCGGCCGCGGCATGGAGATCGTCTACGACGAGACCCGCCTGTCCGCGTACATCGAGGAGTCGACGGAGATCAGCCCCAGCCGCCCCGTGCTGGTGGACCGCTTCCTCGACGACGCCATCGAGATCGACGTCGACGCCCTCTACGACGGCGAGGAGCTCTACCTCGGCGGCGTCATGGAGCACATCGAGGAGGCCGGCATCCACTCCGGCGACTCGGCGTGCGCCCTGCCCCCGATCACCCTCGGCGGCTTCGACATCAAGCGTCTGCGCGCCTCCACCGAGGCCATCGCCAAGGGCGTCGGCGTGCGCGGCCTCATCAACATCCAGTTCGCGCTGGCCGGGGACATCCTCTACGTCCTGGAGGCCAACCCGCGCGCCTCGCGCACCGTCCCCTTCACCTCGAAGGCGACCGCGGTGCCGCTCGCGAAGGCCGCCGCCCGCATCTCGCTGGGCGCCACCGTCGCCGAGCTGCGCGCCGAGGGGCTCCTGCCGAAGACCGGCGACGGGGGCACGCTCCCGCTCGACGCGCCGATCTCCGTCAAGGAGGCCGTCATGCCGTGGTCGCGCTTCCGCGACATCCGCGGCCGCGGCGTCGACACGGTCCTCGGCCCGGAGATGCGCTCCACCGGCGAGGTCATGGGCATCGACACCGTCTTCGGCACGGCGTACGCCAAGTCGCAGGCGGGCGCCTACGGGCCGCTGCCGACGAAGGGCCGGGCGTTCATCTCGGTCGCCAACCGCGACAAGCGCTCGATGATCTTCCCGGCGCGTGAGCTGGTCGCCCACGGCTTCGAGCTGCTGGCCACCTCCGGCACCGCCGAGGTCCTGCGGCGCAACGGCATCAGCGCCACCGTCGTGCGCAAGCAGTCCGAGGGCGAGGGCCCGAACGGCGAGCAGACCATCGTCCAGCTGATCCACGCGGGCGAGGTCGACCTCATCGTCAACACCCCCTACGGCACCGGCGGCCGCCTCGACGGCTACGAGATCCGTACGGCGGCCGTGGCCCGCTCCGTGCCCTGCCTCACGACGGTCCAGGCGCTCGCCGCCGCCGTCCAGGGCATCGACGCCCTCACCCACGGCGACGTCGGCGTCCGCTCCTTGCAGGAACACGCGGAACACCTGACCGCGGCCCGCGACTAGCCACCCAGCAGGGGGACACCGGCAACGGTGTCCCCCTCTTCATGAGGCCTCCTGAGGACCCCGTCATGTACCAGCTGTTCTTCCGTCTCGTCTTCCAGCACATGGACCCCGAGAAGGCCCACCACCTGGCCTTCCGCTGGATCCGCCGCGCCGCTCGCACCCCCGTCCTGCGCACCTTCGTGGCCGCCGCCCTCGCGCCGCGCTACAAGGAGCTGCGTACGCAAGCCCTCGGTCTTCGTATGCACGGCCCCTTCGGGCTCGCCGCGGGCTTCGACAAGAACGCCCTCGCCGTGGACGGCATGGCGATGCTCGGCTTCGACCACATCGAGATCGGCACCGTCACCGGCGAGCCGCAGCCCGGCAACCCCAAGAAGCGCCTGTTCCGGCTCGTCCAGGACCGCGCGCTGATCAACCGCATGGGCTTCAACAACGAAGGCTCGCTGGCCGTCGCCGCCCGCCTGGCCTCCCGCAACCCGGTCTTCAAGACCACGGTCGGCGTCAACATCGGCAAGACCAAGGTCGTACCGGAGGAGGAGGCCGCCGCCGACTACGTGAAGTCGACCGAGCGCCTCGCCGCCTTCGCCGACTACCTCGTCGTCAATGTCTCCTCGCCCAACACCCCGGGCCTGCGCAACCTCCAGGCCACCGAGGCGCTGCGGCCGCTGCTCACCGCCGTGCGCGAGGCCGCCGACCGCACCGTGCGCGCACGCCGCGTCCCGCTCCTGGTGAAGATCGCCCCCGACCTCGCCGACGAGGACATCGACGCCGTCGCCGACCTCGCCGTCGAACTCGGCCTGGACGGCATCATCGCCACGAACACCACGATCTCCCGCACGGGCCTCACCACCCGGGGCGACGTCGTGCAGGAGGCCGGCGGACTGTCCGGAGCGCCGCTCAAGGAGCGCTCCCTGGAGGTCCTGAGGCGCCTCTACGCGCGCGTGGGCGACCAGGTCACCCTCGTGGGCGTCGGCGGCATCGAGACCGCAGAGGACGCCTGGCAGCGCATCCTCGCCGGCGCCACGCTCATCCAGGGCTACTCGGCCTTCATCTACGAAGGCCCGTTCTACGCCCGCGCGATCCACAAGGGCCTCGCCGCCCGGCTGAACACCTCCCCGTACGCCACCCTCGCCGACGCGGTCGGCGCCGACGTGAAGAAGGCGGAAGCCGCATGACCGAGCCGCAGCAGCCCTTCGGCGCCCGCCTGCGCCGCGCCATGGACGAGCGCGGCCCGCTGTGCGTCGGCATCGACCCGCACGCCGCCCTGCTCACCTCCTGGGGTCTGGGCGACGACATCGCGGGCCTGGAGTCCTTCACCCGTACGACGGTCGAGGCCCTGGCCGGCACGGTCGCGGTGGTGAAGCCGCAGTCGGCGTTCTTCGAGCGGTTCGGCTCGCGCGGCATCGCCGTCCTGGAGCGCGCCGTCGCCGAGCTGCGGGCCGCGGGCACCCTGGTGGTCATGGACGCCAAGCGCGGCGACATCGGCTCCACCATGGCCGCGTACGCGCAGACCTTCCTGCACCAGGACTCCCCCCTCTTCTCTGACGCGCTGACGGTCTCGCCCTACCTCGGGTACGGGTCGCTGAAGCCCGCGGTCGAGCTGGCGCGCGCGTCCGGCGCGGGCCTGTTCGTCCTCGCGCTCACCTCCAACCCCGAGGGCGGCGAGGTGCAGCACGCCGTGCGCGCGGACGGGCGCACCGTGGGCGCCACGATGCTCGCGCACCTGGCCGAGGAGAACGCGGGGGCCGAGCCCCTCGGCTCCTTCGGCGCGGTCGTCGGCGCGACCCTCGGGGACCTGTCCTCCTACCAGCTCTCCGTCAACGGCCCGCTCCTCGCGCCGGGCATCGGGGCACAGGGCGCCACGGCCGCCGATCTGCCGACCGTGTTCGGCTCCGCCGTCCGCAACGTCGTACCGAACGTGAGCCGGGGCGTCCTGAAGGCCGGACCCTCCGTCCCGGCGCTGCGCGAGGCGGCCGTGCGGTTCGCGGACGAGGTGCGTGAGGCGGTCGACGGCGCCTGAGGAGAGGCGCCCGGGGGTGGCACTCCGTGCCGACCTCGGGCCCCGCGTCCGAATCCTGACCGATTTACTGGTTGTTATGTCGGGAATGCGCGGCTCGTGCGAGGCTGACCAGGACTTTTCGTTCGTTCTCGCTGACTCTGGCGGCCTTGGCCGCTAGTCTCCGTCGAGAGGTGTGGGGCGAGTAGGTTCCTCACCGGTCCGTATCCGACAGTTTCGACATCCGAGGTGACGTAGGCGTGGCTCTTCCGCCCCTTACCCCTGAACAGCGCGCAGCCGCGCTCGAGAAGGCCGCCGCGGCTCGCCGGGAGCGGGCCGAGGTCAAGAATCGACTGAAGCACTCCGGCGCCTCCCTCCACGAGGTCATCAAGCAGGGCCAGGAGAACGACGTCATCGGCAAGATGAAGGTCTCCGCCCTCCTGGAGTCCCTGCCGGGCGTGGGCAAGGTCCGCGCCAAGCAGATCATGGAGCGGCTCGGGATCTCCGAATCCCGCCGGGTGCGCGGTCTCGGCTCCAACCAGATCGCCTCCCTGGAGCGCGAGTTCGGCAGCACCGGGGCCTGAGCGGCACGGTCCGGCCCCCGGGCTGGTCCGGGCAGTCCGGAACAACTGGAATAATCGCTGCATGAGTGAACGTCCGCGGCTGACCGTGCTCTCCGGCCCCTCGGGGGTCGGCAAGAGCACGGTCGTCGCTCATATGCGCAAGGAACACCCCGGGGTCTGGCTCTCGGTGTCGGCGACGACCCGCAAGCCGCGCCCCGGCGAGCAGCACGGGGTCCACTACTTCTTCGTCACCGACGAGGAGATGGACAAGCTGATCGCCAACGGCGAACTCCTGGAGTGGGCCGAGTTCGCGGGGAACCGCTACGGCACTCCGCGTCGCGCCGTCCTCGATCACCTCGAGGCGGGCGAACCGGTGCTGCTGGAGATCGACCTCCAGGGCGCCCGCCTGGTCCGCGAGTCGATGGCCGAGGCGCAGCTGGTCTTCCTGGCCCCGCCGAGCTGGGAGGAGCTGGTCCGCCGGCTCACCGGGCGCGGCACCGAGGCCCCCGAGGTCATCGAGCGCCGGCTCGGGGCCGCCAAGGTCGAACTGGCCGCCGAATCGGAGTTCGACACCACCCTGGTCAACACCTCCGTCGAGGACGTGGCGCGTGAGCTGCTAGCCTTGATGAAAGTTGTTTGATATTTACCTCACTCGGGACCCCGGTCCCGGCCCCCATCGGAAGGCAGAGCGTGTCCTCTTCCATCACCGCGCCCGAGGGCATCATCAACCCGCCGATTGATGAGCTTCTCGAGGCAACCGACTCGAAGTACAGCCTGGTCATCTACGCCGCCAAGCGCGCGCGTCAGATCAACGCGTACTACTCGCAGCTCGGCGAGGGCCTCCTCGAGTACGTCGGCCCGCTGGTGGACACGCACGTCCACGAGAAGCCCCTCTCGATCGCCCTGCGTGAGATCAACGCGGGCCTGCTGACGTCCGAGGCCATCGAGGGCCCCGCGCAGTAAGTCCGCAGGCTTTCCCACAGGCCCGACAGCCCGGCTGTCGGGCCTGTGGTGTGTCATGGAGTCGTACGTCGTCCAAGCGCAGGGGAGAACCGGTGGAGTCGAAGCCGAAGGTCGTTCTGGGGGTCAGCGGCGGGATCGCCGCCTACAAGGCGTGCGAGCTGCTGCGCAGGCTGACCGAGTCCGGCCACGACGTGCGCGTCGTCCCCACGGACGCCTCGCTGCACTTCGTCGGCGCCGCTACCTGGTCGGCGCTCTCCGGCAACCCGGTCTCCACCGCGGTCTGGGAGTCCGTCCACGAGGTCCCGCACGTGCGTATCGGCCAGCATGCCGACCTGGTGGTCGTCGCCCCGGCCACCGCCGATCTGCTCGCCAGAGCGGCCCACGGCCTCGCCGACGACCTGCTCACCAACACCCTGCTCACGGCCCGCTGTCCGGTCGTCTTCGCGCCCGCCATGCACACCGAGATGTGGGAGCACCCGGCCACGCAGGAGAACGTCGCCACGCTGCGCCGCCGCGGCGCCCTCGTCATCGAGCCCGCCGTCGGCCGCCTGACCGGCGTCGACACCGGCAAGGGCCGCTTCCCCGACCCGGTGGAGATCTTTGAGTACGTCCGCCGAGTGCTTGCCCGCGGCGCCGGCGCGGCCGGCCCCGACCTGGCCGGCAAGCACGTCGTCGTCAGCGCGGGCGGCACCCGCGAGCCCCTCGACCCGGTCCGCTTCCTCGGCAACCGCTCCTCCGGCAAGCAGGGCTACGCGCTGGCCCGCACGGCGGCCGCCCGCGGCGCCCGGGTCACCCTGCTCTCGGCCAACGCGGCGCTGCCCGACCCGGCGGGCGTCGACGTGGTCCACGTGGGCACCGCGGTCCAGCTGCGGGAGGCGGTCCTGAAGGCAGTCGCCGACGCCGACGCGGTCGTCATGGCCGCGGCCGTCGCGGACTTCCGCCCCGAGGTCTACGCGAGCGGCAAGATCAAGAAGAAGGACGGCGAGGAGCCCGCCCCGATCGCCCTCGTCCGCAACCCGGACATCCTCGCCGAGGTCGCCGCCGACCGCCGGCGCGCGGGCCAGGTGGTCGTCGGATTCGCCGCCGAGACCGACGACGTCCTCGCCAACGGCCGCGCCAAACTCACCCGCAAGGGCTGCGACCTGCTCGTCGTCAACGAGGTCGGGGAGCGCAAGACCTTCGGCGCCGAGGAGAACGAGGCCGTGATCCTCGGCGCCGACGGCACCGAGACGCCGGTCCCGTACGGCCCCAAGGAGGCGCTCGCGGACCGGATCTGGGACGAGGTCGTCCGGCGTGTCTGAAAACCCGGCGATTCCGGGCGCCCAGTAGTCTTCCGAAGACCGTTCGTCGTATCGGAGAATGCGGTGTCGCAGGTCACAGCGTTTCCATCTACCGAGACGCGGGGTCCGGCGGCCGAGCGTGACCGATAAACTGGTCTCGGACACCGCCGGGCGCAGCTCCCGGCAGTCCACCAATGATCAGCCAGCAGCCGCTGCAACCACAGGGAGCGTTGTGTCCCGTCGCCTGTTCACCTCGGAGTCCGTGACCGAGGGTCACCCCGACAAGATCGCTGACCAGATCAGCGACACCATCCTCGACGCGCTGCTGCGGGAGGACCCCACCTCCCGCGTCGCCGTCGAGACGCTGATCACCACCGGCCTGGTCCACGTGGCCGGCGAGGTCACGACCAAGGCGTACGCGCCGATCGCGCAGCTCGTGCGCGACAAGATCCTGGAGATCGGCTACGACTCCTCGAAGAAGGGCTTCGACGGCGCCTCGTGCGGCGTCTCGGTCTCGATCGGGTCGCAGTCCCCGGACATCGCGCAGGGCGTCGACACGGCGTACGAGAACCGGGTCGAGGGCGATGACGACGAGCTGGACAAGCAGGGCGCCGGCGACCAGGGCCTGATGTTCGGCTACGCGTGCGACGAGACGCCGGACCTGATGCCGCTCCCGATCCACCTCGCGCACCGCCTGTCGCGCCGCCTCTCCGAGGTCCGCAAGAACGGCACGATCCCCTACCTGCGCCCCGACGGCAAGACCCAGGTCACCATCGAGTACGACGGTGACAAGGCGGTCCGCCTGGACACGGTCGTGGTCTCCTCCCAGCACGCCTCGGACATCGACCTCGACTCGCTGCTCGCCCCCGACATCCGCGAGTTCGTCGTCGAGCCGGAGCTGAAGGCGCTCCTGGACGACGGCATCAAGCTGGAGACCGAGGGCTACCGTCTCCTGGTCAACCCGACCGGCCGCTTCGAGATCGGCGGCCCGATGGGCGACGCGGGCCTCACCGGCCGCAAGATCATCATCGACACGTACGGTGGCATGGCCCGCCACGGCGGCGGCGCCTTCTCCGGCAAGGACCCGTCCAAGGTGGACCGCTCCGCCGCGTACGCGATGCGCTGGGTCGCGAAGAACGTGGTGGCCGCCGGTCTCGCCGCGCGCTGCGAGGTCCAGGTCGCCTACGCGATCGGCAAGGCCGAGCCGGTCGGTCTCTTCGTGGAGACCTTCGGCACGAACACCGTGGACACGGACACCATCGAGGCCGCGATCACGGACGTCTTCGACCTGCGCCCGGCCGCGATCATCCGCGACCTCGACCTGCTGCGCCCGATCTACTCCCAGACGGCCGCCTACGGTCACTTCGGGCGCCCGCTGCCCGACTTCACGTGGGAGAAGACGGACCGCGTGGACGCGCTGCGCAAGGCCGCGGGCCTGTAGTCCCGGCTCCGACGCCGCCAAGGCCCGGCTCTCCTTCGGGAGGGCCGGGCCTCCGGTGTTTTCCCGGGCCGTCCGGTGTCAGTCCTCTCTGGTAGGAATGCAGCTGTGAGCAGCGAGAACGACACGCCCGGACAGCCCGGCGGCGGCGAGCCGGAGCAGCTGGCGTTCATCCGGGAGAGCGTGCGCCGGGCCAAGGCGCCGAAGGCGAAGCCGCGGACCTGGCGCGGGGCGGCCCTCGCCAAGGAGCTGCCGGTGGCCCGGGTCCTCGTCGACAAGGGGGTGCTCCACCTCGACCGGTACTTCGAGTACGCCGTGCCGGAGGAGCTGGACGTCGTCGCGCAGCCCGGCGTGCGGGTGCGGGTACGGTTCGGCGCGGGCTCGAAGAACGTGCGGGACGGCCGGCGCGAGGGCGGTGGCCTGATCGACGGGTTCCTGCTGGAGCGGGTCGCCGAGGCCGCGTACCAGGGGCCGCTGGCCGCCCTGGCGCAGGTCGTCTCGCCGGAACAGGTGCTCGACCCCGGGCTGTTGGGGCTGACGCGCGCCGTCGCCGACCGTTACGCGGGCAGCCTCGCGGACGTGCTGCAACTCGCGGTGCCGCCGCGGCACGCCAAGGCGGAGGCACACCGGTTCCCGGCTCCGCCGCCCCCGCCGCCCGCCCCCGCGCCGGGATCGTGGCAGCGCTACGAGCGCGGGCCCGACCTGCTGGCGACCCTGGCCGCCGGCGGCGCGCCACGAGCCGTGTGGACCGCACTGCCCGGGCCCGAGTGGGCCGCCGAGATCGCCCGGGCCGTCCAGGCGACCCTCGCCTCGGGGCGGGGCGCTCTCGTGGTCGCCCCCACCGTGCGGCTCGCGGCGCGGATCGACGCCGCGCTGCGGGAGGCACTGGGGGAGGGACAGCACGCCCTGCTCACCGCCGACGCCGGGCAGCAGCGCCGCTATCAGGAGTGGCTCGCCGTGCGCCGGGGCGCCGTGCGGGCCGTGGTGGGGACGCGGGCCGCCATGTTCGCGCCCGTACGGGACCTGGGCCTGGTCGTGGTGTGGGACGACGGGGACGGACACCACAGCGACGAGCGCGCGCCCTTCCCGCACGTCCGCGAGGTCCTGGAACTGCGGGCCACCCGGGACGGCTGCGCGTTCCTGCTCGGCGGCTGGAGCTGCACCGTCGAAGCCGCCCAGCTGGTGCGCAGCGGCTGGGCGGCGGCGGTCGCCGCGCCCCGGGAAGCGGTGCGCCGCGCCGCGCCGCTGGTGCGCACCGTCGGAGACCTGGACGAGGCCCGGGACGAGGCGGCGCGGGCCGCGCGGCTGCCCAGCATCGCCTGGGACGTGGCCCGGGCCGCCCTGCGCACCGGGCCGGTCCTGGTCCAGGTGCCACGGCGCGGGTACGTGCCCCGGCTCGCCTGCCAGCGGTGCCGGGAGCCCGCCCGGTGCCGGCACTGCGCGGGCCCGCTGGAGGCCCGGGAGGCCACCGGTGTGCTGGCCTGCGGCTGGTGCGGCCGGTCGGAGGCCGGCTGGCAGTGCGACACCTGCGGGGGCACCCGGCTGCGGGCCCAGGTGGTCGGGGCGCGGCGCACCGCGGAGGAGCTGGGCCGGGCCTTCTCCACGGTGCCGGTGCGCACCTCGGGGCGCGAGCAGGTGCTCGACACGGTGCCGGGCGAGCCGGCCCTCGTGGTGAGCACGCCCGGCGCCGAGCCCGTCGCCGAGGGCGGGTACGCGGCCGCGCTGCTGCTCGACGGCTGGGCCATGCTGGGCCGGCCCGACCTGCGGGCGGGGGAGGACGCGCTGCGCCGCTGGATCGCCGCGGCGGCCCTGGTCCGGCCCCAGGAGGCGGGCGGCACCGTGGTGATCATGGCGGAGCCGACGCTGCGTCCGGTGCAGGCCCTGGTGCGCTGGGACCCGGCCGGGCACGCCGTGCGGGAACTCGCGGACCGGGCCGAGCTGGGCTTCCCGCCGGTCTCCCGGATGGCGTCGGTGAGCGGGACCCCAGCCGCGCTCCAGGATTTCCTCGGCGCGGTCGAACTGCCCGGGGATGCCGAGGTGCTGGGTCCGGTGCCGCTGCCCGCCTCCGGACCGGGCGCCGCCCGGCGGCCCGGGGCGCCGCCGGCCGCCGCGCCGGGCGAGCGGGTCCTGGTGCGGGTGCCGCCCGGCAGCGGGGCCGCGCTCGCCCGCGCCCTCAAGCAGGCGCAGGCCGCGCGGATGGCCCGCGGCGGGGTCGAGCCGGTGCGCGTACGGGTGGACCCCCTCGACATCGGCTGACCGGGCGTCAGCCGGGGGTGACGTGCGGCCGTCAGCCGAGAGTGACGTGAAGGCGTTCCTTGAGGGGGACTCGGGGGCGTCGACCGGGTTCGTGCGACGGCGTCAGGTGCGACGGCGTCAGCGGGAGTTGCGCACGGCGTCCGACGCAGCGCTGCCTCCCCGCAGCCGAGGCGGGGAGGCAGTCCGAAAAGCTTGGCTCAACCGTTCCGTGGGCCGGGAAACGCGCCGGGCCGGGCCTCGTCGCGCAGCGCCGGGCTGCCCGCGGTGGGCTGGCTCGGCATGGCGCGGGCGGCGGGCACCGTCGGCAGCGGGCCCGCGCCGAGCGGCAGCGCCGGGCGCGGGGCGGCCGGCGTGTCGGCGGCCCGCTCGGCGTCGGCGGCGGCCTGCGTGACGGCCCTGCGGGCCCCGTAACGGCGGTGCACCGCCTGCTTGGTGACGCCCAGCGCGGAACCCACCGCGTCCCACGAGAAGCCCAGCGAACGGTCGAAGTCCACGGCGGCGGTCACCAGGGTCTCGACGCTGTCGCGCAACTCCTGGGCGAGACGGACGGTCGGGGCGGGGGCCCGTCCGTAGACGACGAACCCCGCGGAGGGGCCGGAGCGGCGCGGGCGGTAGACGTTGCCGAGCTGCGCGGTGAGGGTGCGCAGTGCGTCCACCTGCCGGCGGACCCGCTCGATGTCCCGCACCAGCAGGTGCAGGCTGGCCCGTGCCTGGGCGTCGTGGGTTGCGTGGTCGGCCATAGACAAGCCTCTCGAACCGGCGGTGAAAAGGAGGGGGCCGCGCTCGCCGCAGCGACAACTTCCGCTGCCGACCGAGTGATCACACGAGTGATCACGGCCCCTGGACTGGTCAACTCTCTCTTGACCAACGCGCCATCGAGTACGGGGTCACGCTGTTCGGGCGCATCCGCATATGCGCGGGGCGCACGTTCAGGCGTGCGCCCCATGTGTGGCCGCGGCCGGGCCGCCATAGACTGGTGCGCTGCCCGTGACCCTGCCCCGAGAGGCCGTTACGGCCTCTCCTGTGGATCAGGCTGGGCTCGCGTGCCCCGGCACGCGCGCTCGCGGCGTTGTCGTCCGTCGCGATGGCTCCGCCATCACTCGGTCCTCCGCCTTGCGAGCACACGCACCGGACCCCGTTCCCTGATCCAGCCTGATGCACACGAAAGGCCCCAGCCCCTGATGAAGCTCGTCTTCGCCGGCACCCCCGAGGTCGCCGTACCCGCTCTGGACGCCCTGATCGCCTCCGACCGGCACGAGGTCGCCGCCGTCGTCACCCGCCCGGACGCCCCCGCGGGGCGCGGCCGCCGCCTCGTCGCGAGCCCGGTCGCCGAGCGGGCCGAGGAAGCCGGGATCGAGGTGCTCAAGCCGGGCAGGCCGCGTGACGAGGAGTTCCTCGCCCGGCTCCGCGAGATCGGCCCCGACTGCTGCCCGGTCGTCGCCTACGGGGCGCTGCTGCCGAAGGTCGCCCTGGACGTGCCGGCCCGCGGCTGGGTCAACCTCCACTTCTCGCTGCTCCCCGCCTGGCGCGGAGCCGCGCCCGTGCAGCACGCCGTGATGGCGGGTGACGAGATCACCGGCGCCTCCACCTTCCTCATCGAGGAGGGGCTCGACTCCGGGCCCGTCTACGGCACGGTGACCGAGCCGGTCCGCCCCACCGACACCAGCGGTGACCTGCTGACCCGGCTCGCCTTCGCGGGCTCCGGACTGCTCGTGGCCACCATGGACGGCATCGAGGACGGTTCCCTGCGGGCCGTGCCGCAGCCCGCAGACGGCGTCTCGCTCGCCCCGAAGATCACCGTCGAGGACGCCCGGATCGAATGGAGCGCGCCCGCGCTCCGCGTCGACCGGGTGGTGCGCGGCTGCACCCCCGCGCCGGGCGCCTGGACGGAGTTCCGCGGCGAGCGGCTGAAGGTGCGCACGGCCGTGCTCGCACCGGACCAGGTGGACCTCGCCCCCGGCGAGCTGGGCGTCGGCAAGAAGAACCTGTACGTGGGCACCGGCTCGGACGCCGTCGAACTGCTGTGGGTGCAGGCCCAGGGCAAGAAGCCGATGGCCGCCGCGGACTGGGCGCGCGGGGTGCGCATCACCACGGGCGAGCGGCTCGGCTGAGCCCGCCCGGGGGCCGGACCGCCGGACGGGCCGCCGCGACGTAGGCTGGGAGGGTTCATTCCGGCGTACGACCTCGGCGTACCGCCCGTACGACCCCACCAGCGGAGCACCTTTGAGCGACCAGCCGACCTCGTCGAACCGCCGCCCCAGCACGTCCGGCCCGGCCGGCCGGGGCGGGGGCACCGGGAAGTCCGCAAAGCCGGGCAGGACCGGCAAGCCGCACCGGCGTCCGCAGAAGGACCCGGTGCGCTTCCTCGCCTTCGAGGCGCTGCGCGCCGTCGACGAGCGGGACGCCTACGCCAACCTCGTGCTGCCGCCGCTGCTGCGCAAGGCGCGCGAGAAGGAGGGGCCCGGGAAGTTCGACGCCCGGGACGCCGCGCTCGCCACCGAGCTGGTGTACGGGACGCTGCGCCGCCAGGGCACGTACGACGCGATCGTGGCGGCCTGCATCGACCGGCCGCTGCGCGAGGTCGACCCGCCGGTGCTCGACGTGCTGAACCTCGGCGTGCACCAACTGCTCGGCACCCGTATCCCCACGCACGCCGCGGTCTCCGCCTCCGTCGAGCTGGCCCGCGTGGTGCTCGGCGACGGCCGGGCCAAGTTCGTCAACGCCGTGCTGCGCAAGGTCTCGCGGGACGATCTCGACACCTGGCTGGAGCGGGTCGCGCCGCCCTACGCCGAGGACGCCGAGGAACACCTCGCCGTGGTGCATTCGCATCCGCGATGGGTCGTCTCCGCGCTCTGGGACTCCCTGGGCGGCGGCCGCGCCGGGATCGAGGACCTGCTGGAGGCGGACAACGAACGGCCCGAGGTGACGCTCGTGGCCCGGCCCGGGCGGACCACGGCCGAGGCCGTCCTCGCCGAGGTCGGTGAGGAGTCCGGGCTGCCGGGACGCTGGTCCCCGTACGCGGTGCGGCTGGCCGAGGGCGGGGAGCCGGGGGCGCTCGACGCCGTGCGCTCCGGGCGGGCCGGGGTCCAGGACGAGGGCAGCCAGCTGGTCGCCCTTGCTCTCGCGAACGCGCCGCTGGAGGGCCCGGACGAGACGTGGCTCGACGGCTGCGCGGGCCCCGGCGGCAAGGCCGCGATGCTGGCCGGGCTCGCCGCACAGCGCGGGGCGCGGCTGCTCGCCGCCGAGAAGCAGCCGCACCGCGCCGGGCTCGTCGCGAAGGCGCTCGACGGGAACCCGGGGCCCTACCAGGTGATCGCCGCCGACGGCACCCGCCCGCCGTGGCGGCCCGGCACCTTCGACCGGGTCCTGGTGGACGTGCCCTGCACCGGGCTCGGCGCGCTGCGCCGCCGCCCCGAGGCACGCTGGCGGCGGCGTCCGCAGGACCTCGAAGGGTTCGCCCCGCTCCAGCGGTCCCTGCTGACGATGGCGCTGGAGTCCGTGCGCGTCGGCGGTGTCGTCGGGTACGCGACCTGCTCGCCGCACCTGGCCGAGACGCGGGCCGTCGTCGACGACGTGCTGAAGGCCGCCGGCGGCGCCGAACTGCTCGACGCGCGGCCGCTGATGCAGGGTGTGCCCGCCATCGGGGACGGCCCCGACGTCCAGCTGTGGCCGCATCTGCACGGCACCGACGCCATGTACCTGGCGCTGATCCGCCGCACCGCCTGACCCCGCGGGGCCGGGCTGCGGCGGCCCGGCAGGGCACGGCTCGGCATCGGTTGGGCGGACAGGTACGGACCGGGGCGGGCGCGGGGCGCCGGACATGGCAGGGTGGGGGCATGGCTCAGATCAACCCCAGCATCCTGTCCGCGGACTTCGCCCGCCTCGCCGACGAGGCGCGGGCCGTCGAGGGCGCCGACTGGCTCCATGTCGACGTCATGGACAACCACTTCGTCCCCAACCTCACGCTGGGCGTGCCGGTCGTAGAGTCCCTGGCACGGGCGACGCAGACGCCGCTGGACTGCCATCTGATGATCGAGGACCCCGATCGGTGGGCACCGCAGTACGTCGAAGCGGGGGCCGGTTCCGTCACCTTCCACGCCGAGGCGGCCGCCGCCCCGGTCCGCCTGGCCCGCGAGATCCGGGCCAAGGGCGCCCGCGCCTCCATGGCCCTGAAGCCGGCCACGCCCATCGAGCCGTACGAGGACCTGCTGCCCGAGCTCGACATGCTGCTGATCATGACGGTGGAGCCCGGCTTCGGCGGCCAGGCCTTCCTCGACCTCATGCTCCCGAAGATCCGCAGGACCCGGCAGCTCATCGCCAAGCACGGCCTCGAACTGTGGCTCCAGGTCGACGGGGGCGTCTCCGCGTCGACGATCGAGCGGTGCGCCGAGGCCGGGGCGGACGTCTTCGTCGCCGGATCGGCCGTATACGGGGCGGACGACCCGGCCGAGGCGGTCCGTGCACTGCGCACCCAGGCGCGGGGCGCGACGGCATCGGCGGCGTGGGCATGCGACCACTGAGCCACGGATACGTGAACGCCGTCCATCAGGGCTGATCAAGCCCGCAGGATCTGCAAGGATGAACGGCGTATCCCGGTTGTGAACGCAGTGAGTCGTGCAGAAGAGCAGTGAGGAGATCGCCGTGTCCGCATCATCGGCAGGTCGGTCAGCCCTGCGGATGGGACCCGCGGAGCTGGTGCAGGCGGCGGCCATGGCCCGTCGCTTCTACCTGGAGGGCAAGTCCAAGATCCAGATCGCCGAGGAGTTCGGCGTCAGCCGCTTCAAGGTGGCCCGGGTCCTGGAGACCGCCCTGGAGCGAGATCTCGTCCGTATCGAGATCCGGGTCCCGGCCGAGCTGGACGCCGAGCGCTCGGACGCGCTGCGCGCCCGGTACGGCCTGCGGCACGCGGTGGTCGTGGAGTCGCCCGCCGAGGCGGAGGAGTCCCCCGACCCGGAGAACCTCGGCGAGGTCGCCGCGGACCTGCTCGGCGAACTGGTGAACGAGGGCGACGTCCTCGGCCTCGCCTGGGGCCGCTCCACCATCCACATGGCCGCCGCCCTCGACCGGCTCCCGCCCTGCACCGTCGTGCAGCTGACGGGCGTGTACGACGCCGGGACCGCCGAGCGCGGCTCGGTGGAGGCCGTGCGGCGCGCCGCCCAGGTGTCGGGCGGGGACGCGCACCCCATCTACGCGCCCATGCTGCTGCCGGACGCCGCCACCGCGTCGGCGCTGCGCAACCAGACCGGGATCGCCCGCGCCTTCGAGTACTTCGACAAGGTCACCGTGGCCTGTGTGTCGATCGGCTCCTGGGAGCCCGGCATCTCGACCGTGCACGACATGCTCAGCGACGAGGAGCGCGCGCACTACGCGTCCCTCGGCGTCGCCGCCGAGATGTCCGCCCACCTCTTCGACGCGCAGGGCCGGCGGGTCGGGCGTGACCTGGGGGAGCGGTGCATCACGGTCGAGACCGACCGGCTGCGGCGGATACCCGAGGTCGTCGCCATCGCCGGCGGCCAGCGCAAGGCCGCCGCCATCGACGCGGTGCTGCGGTCCGGGCTGGTGACCAGTCTGGTCACCGACACCGCCGCGGCCGATTTCCTGCTGGCGGCGGGGGCCGCGCCGAAGCCGGCGCTGCAGCGGGCCGATCCGGATGAGTGAGCCGGTGTCCCGGGGCTCTGTCCCGGACCCCGCTCCTCGATCGCCGGAGGGGCTTGAGGCGGCCGTGCGCTTCCTTGAGCTGAGCGACGTCACGGACAAGGCCGCCTTCATGGAGCGCTGTGCCGTCGCCCTGGACCTGCCCGACTGGTTCGGGCGGAACTGGGATGCGCTGGCCGACTGTCTCGCCGACCCGGGTCTTCGGCCCGGGACCGGGGACGGCCTGGTGATCGTCGTGACCGGATGGCAGAGCTTCGCGGACCGCCGTCCACGGGAGTGGGCGACGGCCCGGGACGTGTTCACCGAGGCGGTACGGCGCCGGCGCGGCACTCCGGGCGCCCTCACGGTGGCGCTCGGCCTCGGCTGAGCCGCCCGCGCCCCGCCTCGCTTGGATGATCATCTGAGGCGGCGCCCCGACCTTGGGACGTTCGGCCCGGAGACGGAGCCGCGGCAGCCGTGGGAAAATGAAGTACGTGCTTTGTGCCCCGGAGGGCTCCTCCCGGGGGCCCCTTCTACCGACTGGGATGTCCGCACGTGCGTTTCCTCAATGACATCAAGCCCGCGTACGACCTCACGTACGACGACGTCTTCATGGTGCCGAGCCGGAGCGCCGTCGGCTCCCGCCAGGCCGTCGACCTCTCCTCGCCGGACGGCACGGGCACCACGATCCCGCTGGTCGTCGCCAACATGACCGCGATCGCCGGACGCCGGATGGCCGAGACGCTGGCCCGCCGCGGCGGCCTCGTCGTCATCCCCCAGGACATCCCGATCGAGGTCGTCACCGAGGTCATCTCCTGGGTCAAGACCCGCCACCTGGTGCTCGACACCCCCATCATCCTGGCGCCGACGCAGACCGTCGCCGACGCCCTCGCGCTGCTGCCCAAGCGCGCGCACAACGCGGGCGTCGTCGTCGACGACGAGCTGCGCCCCGTCGGCGTCGTCACCGACCAGGACCTGACCGGCGTGGACCGCTTCACCCAGCTCTCCGAGGTCATGTCCCGCGACCTGCTGCTGCTCGACGCGGACATCGACCCGCGCGACGCCTTCAACAAGCTGGACGGCGCCAACCGCCGCTACGCCCCCGCGGTCGGCAAGGACGGCAAGCTCGCCGGCATCCTGACCCGCACCGGCGCCCTGCGCGCCACCCTCTACACCCCGGCCACCGACGCGGACGGCAAGCTGCGCGTCGCCGCCGCCGTCGGCATCAACGGCGACGTGGCGGGCAAGGCCAAGCAGCTGCTGGACGCGGGCGTCGACACCCTCGTCATCGACACGGCCCACGGCCACCAGGAGTCGATGATCAGCGCCGTGCGGACCGTGCGCGCGCTCGACCCGCAGGTCCCGATCGTGGCCGGGAACATCGTCGCCGCCGAGGGCGTCAAGGACCTGATCGAGGCCGGCGCGGACATCATCAAGGTCGGGGTCGGCCCCGGCGCCATGTGCACCACCCGGATGATGACCGGCGTCGGCCGGCCGCAGTTCTCCGCCGTCATGGAGTGTGCCGCCGAGGCCGCGAAGTACGGCAAGCACGTCTGGGCCGACGGCGGCGTCCGCCACCCGCGCGACGTCGCCATGGCGCTCGCCGCCGGCGCGTCGAACGTGATGATCGGCTCCTGGTTCGCGGGCACCTACGAGTCCCCGGGCGACCTCCAGCACGACGCCAAGGGCCGCGCCTACAAGGAGTCCTTCGGCATGGCCTCCGCGCGGGCCGTGAAGAACCGGACCTCCGAGGAGTCCGCCTACGACCGCGCCCGCAAGGCGCTCTTCGAGGAGGGCATCTCCACCTCCCGGATGTTCCTCGACCCGGAGCGCCCGGGCGTCGAGGACCTGATCGACTCGATCATCGCGGGCGTCCGCTCGTCCTGCACGTACGCCGGTGCCCACTCGCTCGCCGAGTTCGCGCAGAAGGCCGTCGTCGGCATCCAGTCCGCCGCCGGCTACGCCGAGGGCAAGCCGCTGCACGCCAGCTGGAGCTGACCGCGCGGGGCGGCGCCGGTCAGCGGGCCGGTGCCGCCCACGCCGCCTCGATGCACTTGCCGCCCGGCGCCGGCAGCACGGCGAGCCGCTCGGCCAGCCGCTCCACCATGTGCCAGCCGAAGCCGCCTCCGCCGCCCAGGTCCGGGGTGCGCGGCACCGGCGGGCGCGGGTCGCCGTCCTCCACGGCCACCGACAGGCCGCCCGCGTCCACCCGCAGCCGCAGGCGCCCGAGGGCGCCGGTGTGCCGGGCCGCGTTGGTGACCAGCTCCGAGACGACGAGCAGGACCGCGTCGGCGTCGGCCCACGGGCAGTACTCGGCGAGGAACCCGGCTGCCGCGCTCCTGGCCTGTGTCCCCGTCACGGGGCCGTCCACCACGATCTCCATAGCGGACAGCTACCCCACCGCCGGATCTTCAAGGTCCCCGGCCGCGGCCTGCGGGGCGGGGGCGAGGACGGTGTCGAGGCCCGTGATGTGGAAGATCCGCTCGACGACGGCGGAGGGGCGGCGGACGGCCAGTTCGGCGCCGCGCTCCTGGAGCGCGGCGCGGGCCCGCAGCAGCACGTTGATGCCGCCCGAGTCGAGGAACTCCACGCCCGACAGATCGAGGGTCACGGTGGTGCCGGCCGGGGCGGCGAGCGCCGTCACCGCGGCGAGCAGCTCGGGGGCCGTCTCGTAGTCCAGGTCGCCGGTGAGCGTCACGACGGGTCCCTCCGGCCCGTCCGCGCCGGTACACGACAGGACGGCGCGGGGCCCGTCGGGTATGGACTCGGGTGCCGCGTGCGTCATCGGCTTCTCCGTACGGTCAGTGCGAGTGTGTCGTCCGGGTGCAGGATCACGGTGTGCATCTCCTCGGCGAGCGCGCCGGGGATCTCCTCGGTCGGGCGGCCCCGGTGGCGGACGGCCGCCGACACGAGCCGGCGCTCGCCCTCGTAGGGGTCGCGACGGCTCTCGGTCAGGCCGTCGGTGTAGAGCACGAGCAGGTCGCCGGGGGCGAGGTCCTCGTGCCAGAGCCGGTCGCTGCCGGCCATCGGGTAGCCGATGCCCCGGCCGCGTACCTCAAGGAAGCGGGCCTCGCCGTCCTCGGAGACGACCAGGGGCGGCGGATGGCTGCCGTTGGCGAGGACGATGTGGCCCGACCCCGGATCGATCCGGGCCAGCAGGACCGTCGCCATCAGCTCGCGGTCGTAGGGGAGCAGGATCTCGTCGGTGCGGGCCACGATCGTCTCCAGCGGGTGGCCCTCCAGCGCGAGCGTGCGGACGGCGTGCGTCACGTTCAGGGCGCTGCTGGTACTGGTCAGGCCGTGGCCGAGCGCGTCGACGACCGTGATGTGCACGGTGCCGTCGGGGAGCTGGAACCAGTCGTACAGATCGCCGCCGGTCGGGGCGTCGGTGCCGGCGGGCGCGTAGTGGATGGCCAGTTCGAGCCCGTCGACCTTCATCGGCCCGGGGCGCAGCGCGTCCTCCAGCTCGCGGAGCATCTGGCCGTGGGCGCGGCGCAGTTGCTCGTCGCGCTCCTCCAGCTGGACGTAGAGGGCGAGGACCCCGCTGTTGGTCTCGTCCAGTTCGTGGGTGAGCCGGCGCCGGTCCGCCTCCAGGGCGTCGGCGCGGGCGACCGCGACCCGCAGCTCCTCCTCCAGGAGTTCGGTGGGGGAGGGCGCGGCGGACTCCAGGTCCGGCGGGCGGCGCTGTCCGGGCAGCGGCACGCGCCACACCGTGGTTCCCGCCTCGTGCACGGCGGGCAGCGGCAGCGCCTCGACCGGTGCCGCCCACGGCGTCCGCGGGGCGTGCAGACGGACCGTCAGGGACTGGCGGTGCGTGCTCTGTTCGTACGCCGACTCCAGCGTCACGGGCCGTCCCGCCCGCAGTTCGGACTCCGCGACCCGCGCCACGGAGAGCGCCAGCCGGGTGCGCAGCTCGGCGGAGAGCCGGAAGGTGACCGCCAACGCCCGTACGGCGGCACGCAGTTCGGCCGCCGTACGGTGGGTGGTGCGCTGAGCGGGCGCGGCTGCCCGGTCGGTCATGAACTCCTCCTAGCCGCCCCGGTGACGAGGGCGGTCGCATCATCCCGGACCGAACGATAGCCATGGCCCAGAGCGGCGGCGAGCAGCCGGGGCGGCAGCCCCAGCAGGAACGGCGTGGCCGTCTCCGCCCAGCGCGCCGCGATCCCGTCGCTGTGCAGGACCGCCGCGCTCGTGTCGGGCATGGGCAGCGTGACCGGCCGCGGCCGCGGCATGTTCCAGCCGACGACGCCGGGCTGCCCGGCGGCCCGGGGGCCGGTGCCGTCGTGGCCGACGAGCAGCAGCCGTATGTTGCCCACCCCGCAGTGTTCGAGGGTGCCGGGCCGCAGCCGGATCAGGCCGACGGCGGCGCCGCGGCCACCGCGCAGCGCCCGGTCCATCGCCGCCAGCAGCTCGGGCAGCGGCCGCTCGGGGCCCTCGTGGAAGACCCGCACGGCGGCGGCGCTCGCCTCGGCGGCCTCGGCGCCGTGGCCGAGCCCGTCCACGACGGCCGCCGTCCGGCCGCCCGGCGCATCCGCCACGGCCGCGCTGTCCCCGCACTCGTCCTCGCCGAGCAGGGGCAGACAGAGCAGGCCGACGTCGGCCCGGGCCGGACCGGCGTCGGGGTGCAGGAAGCGGGCGCAGATCAGGGTGCCGGCGCCGGGCAGGGTGCGCAGCGTCAGCTCGTCGGCGAGCCGGCGCAGCGCGCCCATGCCGGAGCCGAGCGTCCCGGTGGTGCTGTACCCGTCGACCATGGCCCGGTCGGGGCGGGTCATGCCGGGGCCCCGGTCGACGGCGACCACGTCGATCCCGCCGCCCTGCGGATGCCGCTGCACGTAGACGGCCCCGCCGACCGCGTGCCGCAGCAGATTCCCGGCGAGTTCGCTGGTCAGGACCGTGGCCCGCTCGACGGGGGTGGGGCCGAGACCGGCCGCCCGCGCCGCGTCCCTGGCCAGCGTCGCCGCGTGGTGCACGGCGCTGGAGTGGTCGACGACGACGTGCGCGGTCACGGCGGCGTCGGCGAAGACCGTCACCGCACCGTCCAGCGCGCCACGGTGACGGTGGTGCCGAGGCCGGGCCGGGTGTCGAGGTGGAACTCGTCCATCAGCCGCCGGGCACCGCCCAGGCCGTGGCCCAGGCCGTTGCCGGAGGTCCAGCCGTCCGTCATCGCGGCACCGATGTCGGGGATGCCCGGTCCCTCGTCCTGTATGACGAGCCGGATGCCGTCACCGCCGCGCCGCTTGAGCAGCTCCACGGTGAGGGTGCCGCCGCCGCCGTGGATGTAGGCGTTGCGGGCCAGTTCGCTGGCGGCGGTGACCACCCGGGTCTGGTCGACCAGGCCGAAACCGCACTCGACGGTGGCCGCGCGCACGGCGTGACGGACCGTCAGGAGGTCGTCCTCGGAGCGCACTTCGTACTGGCGGCGGACGGTCACCTGGGCCGCCGCCGCGGGACGCAGGTGTGCGGCGAGCTCATCCGACATGGTCACGGCCTGGGCCCTCCGGGGTCCGCTGCCAGCCGAGCGCGGTCAGCCCCTGCTCGGCGTTGAGTGCCGTCTCCACACCGGTGAGCTGGATGCCCAGCTCGACCAGGGTGATGGCGACGGCGGGACGCATGCCCGCGACGATGACCCGGGCGCCCAGGAGCCGGGCCATGTTGGTGAGCTCCATCAGGGTGCGGGCCACGAACGAGTCGATGAGTTCGAGGCGGGAGATGTCGATGAGCACGCCGCGGGCGCGGTCGGCGACGATCCGCTCGGTCAGCTCGTCGGTGAAGGCGACCGCGGACCGGTCGTCCAGCTCGTTCAGGAGCCCGGTCACCAGGACGTCGGCGAGCCGCAGGATGGGAACGCCCGTGGGGCGCGGGGTGGTCACCGCGGTGCCGATCCGGTCACGGTGAAGCCGACGTCCGGCTGATCGGTCAGTTTCACCGCGTCGGCCAGCGCGTCGGCCAGCGTCGCGCGGGTCAGGATGGTGGACAGGTCGATTCCCAACTGGGCGATGGTCTGGGCGATGGGCGGCCGGATGCCGCTGATGACGCAGTCAGCGCCCATCAGACGGACCGCGTTGACCGTGTGCATGAGGTGCTGGGCGACCGCCGTGTCGACGGTCAGCACCCCGGTGATGTCGATGATGGCGATCTTGGCCTCGTCGTCCTGGATCGCCTGGAGCAGCGACTCCATGACGATCTGGGTGCGGGCCGTGTCCAGCGTGCCGATCAGCGGGACGGCCAGCACCTGGCGCCACAGCCGCACGACCGGCGTCGAGAGCTCCATCAGCTGGCGGCTCTGGCGCTGGATGATCTCCTCGCGCCCCTCGACGTAGGTCTCGAAGGAGAGAGCGCCCGCCGCGTCGAGCATCCGGTTGACCACGACGGCGGCCGAGAACAGTTCGCTGCTGTCGCGGGTGGTGTGCTGCACCGCCGCGAGCAGCGCCTCCTTGAGGGAGAGGACGGCGAGGGAGGTGTCGGTGGGGGTCGCCCCGGCCCGCACCCGGCGCAGGGAGAGCTGGACCACGGTCGTCCGCAGGTTGTGGTGGGACGTGACGAGCCGTGCGACCGGCGTGTCGCTGGCCAGCGCCTCGGTGAGGGCGTCGATGAGCAGATGCGCCTCCTCGCGCAGCTCGCTCTCGGTCATGTCGGTACCGAGGGCCGCCTGCTCCAGCTGGAGCAGCGTCCACCGGTCGGCGATCTGCCCCTCCTGGTCGCGCAGCGCCTCGAGCAGCAGATTGCGGATGTCGGTTTCGCTGGTACTCACAAGCCCGTCTCACACCGTTCTTCTCTGGCGGCCGTGTGCCGTCTCCACATCATGCACACATCGAACGTTTGTTGCCCCAACCCGGGGGTCGGCGCAGCGGCGTCCCGGGCGGAGGCCGAGGCCGGCCGACGCCTGGGACGGCCCGCCCGCGTACCCGCGGAACGCCTCTTCATTCCCCGGCGTCGCATGTGACGCTCGACACAGCGAGCGCAACAGACGAAACGGACGTCGCAACGAACCCCCGCCCGGCGCCGATCCGCGCAACGATCACCCGTGGGCGCGCAAGGTTGCTGCATTACAGCTGGGAAGCTCCGTCCCTTAGAGTCATGCGCTGAAGGCGGCACGGCGGGGAACGGCCTGCGCGACGGTCCCCGGTCCGGGTGTGACCGCCGCCATGCGCTCCCACGCCCCGCCCGACCCCAACCGGCAGCGATGAAGGAGCCAGTCCGTGCTCGACCACGGCGCACCCCCGCGCACCCCGCAGACCGAGACCGCAACCGCGGGCCTCGGTGCCCGCCTGATGCGCCGCAAGCCGGTGGAACGCCTGGTGGACGAGGGCGGACAGGGCGAGGGCGGCTCGCTGCGGCGCTCGCTCGGACTCTGGCAGCTGACCATGATCAGCATCGGCGCGACGCTGGGCACCGGCATCTTCGTAGTCCTCGGCGAGGCCGTCCCGAAGGCCGGACCCGCCGTCACCCTGTCGTTCGTCATCGCGGGCCTGACCGCTCTCTTCTCGGCTCTCTCCTACGCCGAACTGGCCGGCTCCATCCCGGTCGCGGGCTCCTCGTACTCGTACGCATACGCAACGATGGGCGAGCTGATCGCCTGGATCTGCGGCTGGTGCCTGGTCCTGGAGTACGGGGTGTCCGTCGCGGCCGTCGCCGTCGGCTGGGGCCAGTACCTGAACGAGCTGCTCGACGGCACCATCGGCGTCACCCTCCCCGACGCGCTCTCGGCGCCGCCCGGCGACGGCGGCGTCTTCAACCTGCCCGCGCTCATCGTGGTGCTGCTCGCCATGGTCTTCCTGCTCGGCGGCGCCAAGGAGTCCGCCCGCGCAAACACGATCATGGTCGCGGTGAAGATCGTCTCCCTGCTGCTGTTCTGCGCCATCGGCCTCAAGGGCTTCCAGTCCGGCAACTACGAGCACTTCATGCCGCTCGGCATGGCCGGGGTCAGCGCCGCCGGCGCCACCCTCTTCTTCTCGTACATCGGCTTCGACGCCGCCTCCACGGCCGGCGAGGAGGCCAAGAACCCGCAGCGCGACCTGCCGCGCGCGATCATGCTCTCGCTCGTCATCGTCACCGCGCTGTACGTCCTGGTCGCCGCGGTGGCCGTCGGGGCCAGGCCCTGGAAGCAGTTCAACGACTCCGAGGCCGCGCTCGCCGGGATCATGAAGGACGTGACGGGCCAGTCGTTCTGGGCGACCCTGCTGGCCGCCGGCGCGGTCATCGCCATCGCGTCGGTCGTGCTGACCGTGCTCTACGGGCAGACCCGCGTCCTGTTCGCGATGAGCCGCGACGGACTCGTGCCCAAGGCCTTCTCCAAGGTGCACGCCAAGAGCGGGACGCCGCGCGTCAACACCGTCCTCGTCTCCCTCTTCTGCGGGGTGCTCGCCGCCGCCGTCCCGCTGGGCCAGCTCGCCGACGCCACGAGCATCGGCACCCTCTTCGCCTTCGCCCTGGTCAACGTCGCGGTGATCGTGCTGCGCCGGACCCGGCCCGACATGCCGCGCACCTTCCGGGTGCCGCTCATGCCGGTCCTGCCCGTCATCGGCTTCGCCCTCTGCCTGTGGATGATGGGTTCGCTGTCCGAGATCACCTGGATCGTCTTCGGTGTCTGGATGGCCATCGGCCTCGTGTTCTACTTCTGCTACGGGATGCGACGCTCCCGTCTCGCCGCCCCCGCGGATGCCGCAGAACCACAGAAGTGAACCGCCTGCCTTGCTGAACGATCTCGACGAACGCATCGTGCACGCCCTCGCCGAGGACGCCCGCCGCTCCTACGCCGACATCGGCATGCTGGTCGGCCTCTCCGCGCCCGCCGTGAAGCGGCGCGTGGACCGGCTGCGGGCCACCGGCGCGATCACCGGGTTCACCGTGCGGGTCGACCCGGCCGCGCTCGGCTGGGAGACCGAGGGGTTCATCGAGATCTACTGCCGCCGCAACACCTCGCCGGACGCGATCCGGCGGGGTCTGGAGCGGTACCCCGAGGTCGCGGCCGCCTCCACCGTCACCGGTGAGGCGGACGCCCTGGTCCAGGTCTTCGCCTCGGACATGCGCCACTTCGAGCGGGTCCTGGAGCGGATCGCGGGGGAGCCCTTCGTCGAGCGGACGAAGTCCGTGCTCGTGCTCTCGCCGCTGATGCGCCGCTTCACCTCGGGCTCGCCCGTCTGAGCCGGGCCGCCGCCCCCGCGCAACGAATCACCGTTTCGGCTCCGGCCCGCGCAACGGATCGCACGCACAGACGCAACGGTCCGGTCTTCCCCGCCGCACCGGCGCAAACGTACCGTCGTAACGGTCGCGGGCAGCCCCGGCCGCCCCTCTCTCGCCGTTCGTACGCCGTCCGTCGCTGAGCACAGCCCTGCCGTCGTCGCCGCGCACCCGTACCCGCGTACCCGCGTATCCGCAAGGAGTCCGTACCCCATGACGTCCACGGTGCCCACCGCCGTCCAGCACACCCGAGCGCAGCCGCCGATCACCATGTTCGGGCCGGACTTCCCGTACGCGTACGACGACTTCCTTGCGCACCCGGCCGGCCTCGGCCAGATACCGGCGACCGAGCACGGCACCGAGGTCGCGGTCATCGGCGGCGGCCTCTCCGGCATCGTCGCCGCGTACGAGCTGATGAAGATGGGCCTCAAGCCCGTCGTGTACGAGGCGGACCAGATCGGCGGGCGGCTGCGGACGGTCGGCTTCGACGGGACGCCGCCGGACGCCGCCGGGCTGAGCGCGGAGATGGGCGCGATGCGCTTCCCGCCGTCGTCGACCGCGCTGCAGCACTACATCGACCTGGTGGGCCTCGAGACCCGGCCGTTCCCCAACCCGCTCTCCCCGGCGACCCCCTCGACCGTCGTCGACCTCAAGGGCGAGAGCCACTACGCCGAGACGATCGACGACCTGCCGCAGGTCTACCGTGACGTCGCCGCCGCGTGGAACGCCTGCCTGGAGGAGGGCGCCGACTTCACGGACATGAACCAGGCGATGCGCGAGCGCGACGTGCCGCGCATCCGGGAGATCTGGTCGCAGCTCGTGGAGAAGCTCGACAACCAGACGTTCTACGGGTTCCTGTGCGACTCCGCGGCCTTCAAGTCCTTCCGGCACCGGGAGATCTTCGGCCAGGTCGGCTTCGGCACCGGCGGCTGGGACACCGACTTCCCCAACTCCATCCTGGAGATCCTGCGCGTCGTCTACACCGAGGCCGACGACCACCACCGCGGCATCGTCGGCGGCTCCCAGCAGCTGCCGCTGCGGCTGTGGGAGCGCGAGCCCGCCAAGATCGTGCACTGGGCGCCCGGCACCTCGCTCGCGTCGCTGCACGCGCGCCGGACCCCGCGGCCCGCGGTGACCCGGCTCGCCCGTACCGCCGGGAACCACATCACCGTCACGGACGCCGACGGCGACATCCGCACGTACCGGACCGCGATCTTCACCGCGCAGTCCTGGATGCTCCTGTCCAAGGTGGCCTGCGACGACGCGCTCTTCCCGATCGACCACTGGACGGCCATCGAGCGGACCCACTACATGGAGTCCAGCAAGCTGTTCGTCCCCGTCGACCGGCCGTTCTGGCTGGACAAGGACGAGACGACCGGCCGCGACACCATGTCGATGACGCTCACCGACCGGATGACGCGCGGCACCTACCTCCTGGACGACGGGCCGGACAAGCCCGCCGTCATCTGCCTCTCCTACACCTGGTGCGACGACAGCCTGAAGTGGCTGCCGCTCTCCGCGGGCGAACGGATGGAGGTCATGCTCAAGTCGCTGGGCGAGATCTATCCCAAGGTCGACATCCGCAAGCACGTCATCGGCAACCCGGTGACGGTCTCCTGGGAGAACGAGCCCTACTTCATGGGCGCGTTCAAGGCCAACCTGCCCGGCCACTACCGCTACCAGCGGCGCCTGTTCACCCACTTCATGCAGGACCGGCTGCCCGCGGACCGGCGCGGCATCTTCCTCGCCGGTGACGACATCTCCTGGACGGCCGGCTGGGCCGAGGGCGCCGTGCAGACCGCGCTCAACGCGGTGTGGGGCGTCATGCACCACCTCGGCGGCGCCACCGACGCGACCAACCCCGGGCCCGGCGACGTGTACGACGCGATCGCGCCGGTCGAACTCCCGGAGGACTAGCCCGTCACACCCCGGCGGCGCGGGCCTTCTCGTACACCTCCGCCGCGAGGTCCTTGAGCTCCTGGGCGTCGCGCAGGTCGCCCTGGAGGTCGAGGAGGATCTCCTCGAACCCCACCTCGGCGTGCGCGACCAGGTCCTCGACGATCTGGTCCACGTTGCCCTGGAAGGGCCGGCGGTCGGCACCGGAGCAGGGGTCGCGCGTGTACAGCGTGTTGGCGCGCAGCACGCTCTGCAGGGGCGCGGTGCGGCCCCGCTCCTGCGCGAGCGTCCTCAGCTCTGTCCACTGCCGCGTGAGCGTCTCGACGCCGGCCGCCGCGGGCATCCAGCCGTCCGCCCGGTCGACCAGGCGGCGGGCGGCCCGCGGGCCGCCCGCCGGGAGCAGGATCGGCAGGGGACCGGCGGGCTTGGGCCCCACCACCGACGGCGCGACGGTCGTCCACTCGCCCTCGTACGCCACCGGGTCGGGGCCCCACACCGCGCGGCACACGGCGATCAGCTCGTCCAGGACCGCGCCGCGCCGCTCGAAGGGGGCCACCGCCGCGGCCGCGTACTCGTCGTGCGACCAGCCGGTGCCGAGTCCGGCGACGACCCGGCCGCCGCTCGCCGCGTCCAGCGACGCGAGCGAGCGGGCCAGTTGGAAGGGGACGTGCAACGGCGCGACCAGCACGCTCGTGCCCAGCCGGGCGCGCGAGGTGGCCGCGGCGGCGAGGGCGAGGCAGACGAGCGGGTCGGCGACCGACCGGTACCGGTCCGGCCAGGGCAGCCCCGGTATGCCGTAGAGCCCCTGCCGGGCGGGCTCGGGGAACAGGACGCGCTCGAAGACCCACAGGCTCTCGTACCCCGTCGCCTCCGCGGCGCGCGCCACGTCCGGGATGTCGCGGCCGATGTCGTACTGCCGCATCTGCGGGAGGCCGAGGCCGAGTCGGGTCGCCATAGGTACTCCTTCGTCGCATGCGCACCGGGTGTCGCACCGTTCAACGCGCGGTCACCGCCGACGAGTTCCGGAGAGAAGGAGACGGGTCAGTCGGGGAGCGGGGTGAGCAGCATGCGGCTCACCAGCCCCACCGACGTGTCGAGCCGGTAGGCGAACTCGTCCGCCACGGACGGCAGTTCGCGCAGGGCCCACAGGGCGCGGGCGGTGCTCCACGCCGCGTCGCGCGCCCGCTCCAGACTCCAGGAGCCGAGCAGGTGGGTGAGCGGGTCGGCGATCTGGAGGAGGTCGGGGCCCGGCATCAGCTCTTCGCGGATGTGCTCCTCCAGGGCGATGAGCAGGTCGCCGACGCGTTCGAACTCGTCCTCCAGCGCGGCCGGCGGGCAGCCGAGCGTGCGGCAGGCGTCCACGACGGCCAGCGCCAGATCGTGGCCGATGTGGGCGTTGATGCCGGCGAGCGCGAACTGCAGAGGGCGGACGCCGGGATGGCGGCGGAATTGCAGCAGGGGGCGCCAGCACGCGGGCTCGCGGGCGCCGAGGGCCGCCGCGTCGACCGCCGCGAGGTAGCGCTCGGCGAACCGGACGTCCAGCGTGACGGCGGCGGCCCGGTCCCGGAAGCCGCGGGTGCCGCCGCCCGCGATGGCCCGGTCGACCGCCTCCGTGACGGAGAGGTAGACCCGGTTGAAGACCGCCACGCCGTCCCGGGGCGGCAGGTCGAGGTCGAGGGCGCGCATCCGCGCGAGCACCGCGTCGACCCCGGGTGCGGCCGGGCTGTACGTACCTGCGAAGCGTTCCGACTGCGCCATGGACGAAGGGTCCCAGCCCCGGGGGGACGGGGGTGTCGGCTGGCCGGGCGCTTCCCCAGAACGAGCGAACGGCCCGCGGTTCCCGGCCCGTAGGGACTGCTAGGACCCGGCCGGCCGGCGCGGGGTCCCGGCGTCCTCGTCGTAGGCGGAGGTGCCCGAATCCAGCAGCGGTTCCTGCGACTTGAGGTGCGCTGGGGCCAGCGCGCGCAGGGCGTGGTAGCCGGTGATCACGACGATCGTGCCGAGGGCGATGCCGCTGAGGGAGAAGGTGTCGGTGAACTTCAGCGAGACGTTGCCGACGCCGATGATGATGCCCGCGGCCGCCGGCACCAGGTTCAGCGGGTTGCGCAGGTCGACCCCGGCGTTGATCCAGATCTGGGCGCCGAGCAGGCCGATCATGCCGTAGAGGATGACGGTGATGCCGCCGAGGACGCCGCCGGGGATCGCCGCGACGATCGCGCCGAACTTGGGGCACAGGCCGAAGAGGAGAGCGAATCCGGCCGCCGCCCAGTAGGCCGCCGTGGAGTAGACGCGGGTCGCGGCCATGACGCCGATGTTCTCGGAGTACGTGGTGTTGGGCGGGCCGCCGACTGCGGTGGAGAGGATCGAGGCGGCGCCGTCCGCGGAGATCGCGGTGCCGAGCCTGCTGTCGAGGTTCTCCCCGGTCATCTCGCCGACCGCCTTGACGTGCCCGGCGTTCTCCGCCACCAGCGCGATGACCACGGGCAGGGCGACGAGGATCGCCGACCACTGGAAGGACGGGCCGTGGAAGGAGGGCAGGCCGACCCAGTCCGCACGGCCGACGCCGGAGAGGTCCAGGCGCCAGTGGTCGACTGCCTCGGTACCGCCGTCGACCGAGTGGATCTTGCCGAAGACCAGGTCGAGGAGCCAGGAGACGGCGTAGCCGAAGAGCAGGCCGAGGAAGATGGCGATACGGGACCAGAAGCCGCGCAGACAGACGACGGCCAGGCCGGTGAAGAGCATCACGAGCAGCGCGGTCCACTGGTCGGCGGGCCAGTACGTGGAGGCGGTGACCGGCGCGAGGTTGAAGCCGATCAGCATGACGACCGCGCCGGTGACGATCGGCGGCATCGCGGCGTGGATGATCCGGGCCCCGAACCGCTGGACCGCGACCCCCACGAGGAAGAGCACAACGCCGACGACGAGGACGGCGCCGGTCACGGTGGCGCTGGAACCGCCCTGCGCCCGGATCACGGCCGCCACCCCCACGAAGGAGAGGGAGCAGCCCAGGTAGCTGGGGACCCGGCCGCGCGTGGCGAGCAGGAAGATCACCGTGGCGACGCCGGACATCATGATGGCGAGGTTCGGGTCGAGGCCCATCAGGACCGGCGCGACGAACGAGGCGCCGAACATGGCGACCACGTGCTGGGCGCCGAGTCCGATCGTGCGGGGCCAGGACAGCCGCTCGTCGGGGCGGACGACGGCTCCGGGGGCCGGGGTGCGCCCGTCGCCGTGCAGTTTCCAGCGCACGCCGAGGTCCATGTGAGTTCTGCTTTCTGTGGCTCGAAACGATCGCCTCATGGTAGAGGCACGCACGTGCGCGCTCCCGCTGCCCTCGTCGCACGGCCGGTCCGCCGCTGCCGCGCTTCTTGTTGCCGAGGGGCTGGAGGTCTACCCTCACACGGACTTGTCCGTGAACATCGTTCAGATATGTGTCTGAATGGAGCCGTGTGATGCGTGCAAGACCCCGGATGCGCCTCGGCGCCCTCCTCGCGGCCACCGCCGCGCTGACCGCCGTCCTGATACCGGCCGCGGGCGCCAGTACCCGTGAGCCCGTCCCCCGGACCGCCGTCCTCGACGGCGTCCGCCTCCAGCAGACCCGGCTCCGCCTCGCCCACGGCGACCCCCGGCTCGCCCGGGCCGCCCGGGAGCTGACGGCGCGCGCCGACCGCTGGCTCGGCCAGGGCCCCTGGACCGTCGTCGACAAACCGAAGCCCGCCCCGGGCGGCGACGTCCACGACTACCTGAGCCAGGCTCCCTACTGGTGGCCCACCACGAGCCCGACCCCCGACAACCCCTGGGGCTGCCCGTACGAACAGCGCGACGGGCAGCGCAACCCCGAGGTCGACACCGGCACCGACCGGCAGGACGTCGAGAAGGTCTTCGACTCCAGTTACGACCTCGCGCTCGCCTGGTACTACACGGGAAAGAAGCAGTACGCCGTCAAGGCCGGGCAGATCCTGCGCACCTGGTTCCTCGACGCCGCCACGAAGATGAACCCGAACCTGGACCACGCCCAGTTCATCCCGTGCAAGTACGACGGCCGCGCCATCGGCGTCATCGACTTCTCGCAGTCGTACACGAGCGTCGTCGACGCCGCCGCCCTGCTCGCCACCGGCGCCCCGGGCTGGACGAGGAGCGACCGGGCGGGGATGGGGGAGTGGAACGAGGACTTCCTCGACTGGCTGGTGCACAGCGACTTCGGCAAACAGGAAGGGGCCGCCGACAACAACCACGGCACCTTCTACGACATGCAGGTCGCCGCCCTCGCGTACGCCACCGGCGACACGGCTCTGGCCCGCCGCACCGTCCGCGCGGCCGGCCCCGCGCGCGTCGACGCCCAGATCGCGGGCGACGGCACGCAGCCGCAGGAGCTGGCGCGCACCCGCAGCTGGCACTACTCGACCTTCGACCTCGTCGCGTACACCCGGCTCGCCGCGATCGGCCGGCACGTCGGCGTCGATCTGTGGCGGTATCGGGGGCCGCAGGGGCAGAGCCTGTTCAAGGCGGTGGACTATCTGCTGCCGGCGGCGACGGGCGCGAGCGCCTGGCCCCATCCGGAGCTGGAGTTCCACCGTTTCGCGGCGAGCGACGTCGTCCGGGCGGCGGCCGACGCGGGGGACGCGGCCGCACGCCGGGCCGTGCCAGAGCTGGAGGCGCCACCCGGCGGTGACCTGTGGGAGCTGCGGCCCGCGGCCGAGCAGCTGGACTCGATCGCCGGGTGAGCCGCGTCCGCGGGGCCCCCGGCAACCACGCCGGGGGCCCCGCGGAGCGTGCGGGCGGCGTCAGTCGGTGGTGGCGCGGGCCAGGGACGGGTCCGGCCGCGCCGCGCTGACGCGGTCGGCGCCGCGCAGCACCCCCGCGAAGACCATCAGGCCGCAGGTCAACGCCGTCACCAGACCGAACGAGACGACCAGGCTCGTCGCGTCCGCGACCGTCCCGATGGCCGACGGGGCGATCAGCCCCGAGGTGTACGTGATCGTGGCGACGCCCGCGATGGCCTGGCTCGGGTTGGGGCCGCTGCGCCCGGCCGCCGCGAAGGCGAGCGGCACGACGACCGCGATGCCGAGACCCAGCAGGCCGAACCCGCCCATCGCGACCGGCGGATTCGGGGCCAGGACCACGAGCAGCGCGCCGGCGGTGGCCATGACGCCGCTCACCCGCACGGTGCGCACCGCGCCGAACCGGTCCACCACGGCGTCCCCGGCGATCCGGGCCACGGCCATGGTGAGCGTGAACGCGGTGGTGCAGGCGGCGGCGAGCCCCGCCGAGGTGTCGAGCACGTCGCGCAGGTAGACCGCCGACCAGTCCAGGCTGGCGCCCTCGGCGAAGACGGCGCAGAAGCCGACGGCGCCGATGAGCAGGGCGGACTTCGGCGGCAGCGCGAACCGCGGCGGCGGCTCCTCGTCCTCCGTGGGCCGCAGGTCGAGCACCCACCGGCAGGCGACCAGCCCGGCCGTCGTGAGCACCGCCGCCGCCAGCAGGTGGTGCAGCCGCGCGTCCGCGCCCAGGTGCGCCGCGAGCGTGCCGCCCGCCGATCCGACGAGGGCGCCCACGCTCCACATGCCGTGCAGCCCCGACATGATCGACTTGTCGAGCCGGGTCTCGATCTCCACCCCCAGCGCGTTCATCGCCACGTCCGACATCCCGGCCGCCGCGCCGTAGACGAAGAGCACGGCGCAGAGCGTGAGCAGGTTCGGGGCGAGCGAGGGCAGGACCAGGGCGAGGGTCCACAGGGCGAGCAGTCCGCGCAGCGCGGTGCGGGCCCCGAACCGGTGGCTCACGCTGCCGGCCAGCGGCATCGCCACCGAGGCGCCGATCGCGGGGAAGGCGAGCGCGAGGCCGAGCTGGCCCGCGCTCACGCCCGCGTGGTCCTGGATCCACGGCACGCGCGTCGCGAAGGAGCCTGTCACCGCCCCGTGGACGCAGAAGACGGCCGCGACGGCGTAGCGTGCCCGCTTCACGTTCCCCCGCGTGTAGGTCACTTCACTCATCCGGTGGGCCCCTCCCCGTCCGTCCCGGTGCGCGCACCCGCTGCCGGTGCCGTGCGTACCCCTGCCTGTGCCAGGCGCCCCGCCGCGACGTGGCGCCGCCGTAAACTATCAGGAACCCTGCCTGATAGTTAGTCCGTTTCGGCGTAGGATCCGGCCATGCCCGCATCGCCGAGGACCGCCCGAGCCATCAACGACCGGCTTGCGCTGCGCTTTCTCCAGGATCAAGGCCCGCTCACGGCAGGCCAGTTGAAAGACCTCACCGGGCTCTCCCGGCCCTCCGTCGCCGACCTCGTGGAGCGGCTCACCGCCTCCGGTCTCGTCTCCGTCGTCGGGGAGGCCGGCGCCCAGCGGCGCGGCCCGAACGCCCGGCTGTACGGGATCGTCGCCGACCGCGCGCACCTCGCCGCGCTCGACGTGCGCACCGAGGGCGTCCGGCTCGTCGTGGCCGACCTGCTGGGCGCGGTGCTCGCCCGGGCGGAGCTGCCCGTCGAGGAGGGCGAGGAGACCGGGGCCGCCGTCGAGCGCGCGGTCGCCCTGCTGGAGCGCACGGCGAAGGAGGCCGGCGCCGAGCGGCTGCACACGGTCGGCGTGGGCGCCCCCGGTCTGATCGACCCGGCCTCCGGCGAACTGCGGGACTCCTCCGGCCTGCCGCAGTGGCACCGGCAACTGGTCGCGGCGCTCCAGGAGCGGCTACCCGCGCGGGTGCTGGTGGAGAACGAGACGAACCTCGCGGCCCTCGCGGAGCAGCGCGACGGCGCCACCCGGGACCGGGAGACGTTCGTGCTGCTCTGGCTCGGCCTCGGTATCGGCGCCGCGGTCGTGCTCGACGGGAAGCTGCGGCGCGGCGCGTCGGGCGGGACCGGCGAGGTGGGGTTCCTGCCCGTGCCGGGGACGGCCGGGCTGCCCTCCGCGACCGGCTGCGACGGCGGCTTCCACTCCCTGGCCGGATCGGCGGCGCTCCTCGAACTGGCCGCCGCGCACGGCCTGGTGGAGGCCGGGCAGCCGGTGGAACGGGCGGCCGGCGTGGTGCGGGCCGCTGTGGACGCGGGCGCGGACGGGTTCCTGGACGCCCTGGCCGACCGGGTCGTCCTCGGCGCCGCCGCCGTGGTCGCCGTGCTCGACCCCGGCTGCGTGGTGCTGGCCGGGGAGGTCGGCCGGGCCGGGGGCGATCTGCTGGCACGCCGGGTCGCGGAGCGGCTGGCCGCGATGTCGCCGCTGGCGACGGAGGTGCGGGCGGGCGCGCTCGGCGGCGGCGCGGTGCTGCGCGGGGCGCTCCTGATGGCGCGCGAGGCGGCGCAGGAGGAACTCTTCGGCCCGGGACCCGCGCCGGTGCCGTGACGGGCGCGGGGTTCACCGGACCTGGCGCCCCCTCTTGACGGGCGGCGCCCTCCCCGCCCAACGCGCCCCGGACACTCAGCGCCCCCCGCGCCTGCCCAGGTACTCCTCGAACGTCCCCTTCCCCACCGCCTGGTGCGGCGCCAGGTGGCCGCCCTCGCGGAAGGCGCGGTACGTCTTGCCCGCCAGCGGGACGCTGAGCACCAGGCGGCGCCTGCCCGCCGCGCGCAGGTACGCGCGGGCCAGGTCCGGGAACGTACGGACCTCGGGGCCGCCCAGGTCGGCGACCCGGCCGGCGGGGGAGCCGAGCGCCAGTTCGGCCAGCCGGTCCGCCACCTCCGCCACCTCGACCGGCTGATCGCCGACGCCCGCGGGCAGCAGCATCACCGGCGACTTCGCGAACCCCCGCAGCATCGTGTGGAGCAGCTCGTGGAACTGCGTCGCACGCAGCACCGTCCAGCCGAGCCCCGACTCCGCCACCAGCCGCTCCACCGCGTGCTTCGCCCGGTAGTAACCGAGCGGCACCCGGTCGACGCCGACGATCGAGATGTAGACGAGGTGCCCCACCCCGGCCGCCCGCGCGGCCGCGATCAGATGGCGCGCCGCCCGCTCGTCCCCGCCGCGCGGCGTCGACGCGCAGTGCACGATCACGTCCACCCCGTCGACCGCCCGGACCAGCCCGGGCCCGCCCTCCCGCAGGTCCACCGCGTACGGCTCGGCGTGCCGGCTCAGCACCCGTACCTCGTGCCCGGCGTCGCGCAGCCGCTCGGTGACGAGCCGGCCGAGCGTTCCGGTACCCCCGGTCACCAGGATCGTGGTCACCGCTGCATCAGCTCCTTCGGACGCGGGACGCCCCCTGGTGGAGCGCCCGTCATCAGCTCAGAACCGGGCAGGCGGCGCCCATGTGACAGCCGCGGGACACTTTCTCCGGCCGGCCGCCTCAGGCGGCGGCCAGCTGCCGGCCCACGAACGCCAGTTTGTCCGGGTTCAGGACGGCCTGTGCGGTCACGATGGCGCCCTCGCGGACCTCGAAGGAGACGACGGCGAACACCGTGTCACCGGCGCGGGCGACGAACGCGGCCACCCCGTTGACCTCGGCCACGCCGAAGTCCAGGCCGGCCGCGAACCGCTCCCGGGTACCGGCCAGGAACCGCAGCACCTTCTCGCGCCCCTCGACCGGCCGCCGCGCGGCGGAGACCTTGCCGCCGCCGTCCCCCCACCAGCTGACATCGGCGGCCAGCGTCTGCTCCAGCGCGCTCAGGTCACCGGCGCGCGCGGCCGTGACGAACGCCTCCACCAGCTCACGGTGGACCCGCGGCGACGGCGCGAACCGCGGGTCGGGCGCCGCGACACGGGCCGCGGCCCGGCGGTGCAGCTGACGGCAGTTCGCCTCGCCGAGGCCGAGCACCCCGGCGATCTCCCGGTAGCCGTACGCGAACGCCTCCCGCAGCACGTAGACGGCCCGCTCCGTCGGCGTCAGCCGCTCCAGGAGCAGCAGCAGGGCGCAGGAGACGGAGTCGCGGCGCTCGGCGGACTCCAGCGGGCCCAGCGCGCCGTCCGAGGTGAGGACGGGCTCGGGCAGCCAGGGCCCCACGTACTGCTCCCGCCGCACGCGGGCCGAGGTGAGGCGGTTGAGGCAGAGGTTCGTGACGACTTTGGCGAGCCAGGCGCCGAGGTGCTCGACCGCACCCGGCTCGGTGGCGCTCAGCCGCAGATAGGCGTCCTGGACCGCGTCCTGCGCCTCCTCCGCGGAGCCGAGCAACCTATAGGCGAGCCCGAACATCCGTGGACGCAGGCTCTCGAACTCCTCGACCGGCGGGCCGGGTTCTGGCGAAGTCATCACGCGCTCAGCCTGCCAGAACTCCCGGGCCCGGGCCGCTCACCAGGCGGTCCCGCCGGTGTTCCGGGGCGCGGCGCCCGTATTCCCGGCATCCGGCGCACACCATGACGAGATCCTGTGAGTCAGCCCACAGCATGCACACCGACCGGACGTGGCACACTGGCCGTGTACCAGAAGCAGCGCACTCCGGGGTCGGTGAAAGTCCGAACCGGCGGTTACAGTCCGCGACCCGGTCACGTCCAGTGGCCGGTTGACCAGGTGAAATTCCTGGACCGACGGTTAAAGTCCGGATGGGAGGCAGTGCGCGGCGGGCGGACACCTCCATGGTGTGCGTCGCCGTCTGTTGCGGGTGCCGTGCCACGTCCGTGGCTGGTCCCGCCGTTCGGTGTCGCTCCCGGTGTCCTGACCCGTCCGTTCCTGTCGTCGTCGCACGACAGTGCCCCGGAGTCCACGCCCCATGAGGGAGGACCCGGGAAGTGTTCACCGGAATCGTCGAAGAGCTGGGCGAGATCACGGCCGTCGAGAACCTCGATGACGCCTCCCGCTTCCGCGTCCGCGGCCCCGTCGTCACCGAAGGCGCCAAGCACGGTGACTCCATCGCGGTCAACGGAGTCTGTCTCACCGTCGTGGAGCACGGCGGCGACTGGTTCACGGCGGACGTCATGGCCGAGACCCTCAAGCGCTCCAGCCTCGGCGCGCTGACCACGGGCTCCCGCGTCAACCTGGAGCGGCCGATGGTCGCCGACGGACGGTTCGGCGGCCACATCGTGCAGGGCCACGTCGACGGCACCGGCACGATCATCGAGCGCCTGCCCTCCGCGCACTGGGAGATCGTCAAGATCTCGCTCCCCGCGGAACTGGCCCGGTACGTGGTCGAGAAGGGCTCCATCACCGTCGACGGCGTGAGCCTGACCGTCGTCGAGGCCGGCGCCGACTACTTCACCCTCAGCCTCATCCCCACCACCCTCGACCTGACCACGCTCGGCCGCAAGCAGCCCGGCGACCCGGTCAACATCGAGGTCGACGTCCTCGCGAAATACGTCGAGCGGATGCTCGGTTACCAGGGCAGCACGCAGGAAAGCGGCCGGGGCAGCGCTCAGGGGGGCACCAAGTGAACTGGCTCAACACGCAAGCGTTCACCGTCTTCGATCAGCACATCCTCTGGTCGGACATGATCGGCAACACGATCGGCCTGATCGCCCTCGCCCTCGGCTGGCGCCGCTCCCTGTGGACCTGGCCCGCACAGCTGGTCTCCGGCGCGATCCTGCTCACCGCCTTCGCCACCGCCCACCTCTCGGGCAGCGCCGGCAAGCAGCTCGTCGTCATCGTCGTCGCCCTCTTCGGCTGGTGGCAGTGGAACCGCGGCGCGGGCCGGGCGCAGGACGGCTCCATCGCCGTCCGGTTCGCCACCTGGCGCGAGCGCGGCGCCCTCGTCGGCGCCGCGGCGCTCGGCACCCTCGCCGTCGGCGCCCTGTTCACCGCGGTCCCGACGCTGTCGTGGGACCCCTGGCCGGACGCGTACATCTTCGTCGGCACCGTCGTCGCCATGTACGCGCAGGCGCGCGGCATGGTCGAGTTCTGGTTCGCCTGGCTCCTCGTCGACCTCGTCGGCGTCCCGCTGAACTTCGCCAACGGCTTCGCCTTCTCCGGCTTCGTCTACGTCATCTACGGCGCGCTCGTCCTGTGGGGCATGCGCGACTGGTGGCTGCGCTCCCGCGCCGCCGCGGCCACCGCCCCCGCGTTCGAAGGAGCCCACGCATGAGCACCGCAGCCCATCTGTACGACGTGTCCGCCGACGCCGCCCTCGGACTCGACCCGGTCGAGCAGGCCCTGCGCGACATCGCCGCGGGCCGGCCCGTCGTGGTCGTCGACGACGAGGACCGGGAGAACGAGGGAGACCTCGTCGTCGCCGCCGAGATGATCACGCCCGAGATCGTCGCCTTCATGATGAGCGAGTGCCGCGGCCTGATCTGCGCCCCCATGGAGGGCGAGGAGCTGGACCGGCTCGACCTGCCGCAGATGGTCGGCGACAACACGGAGTCGATGAAGACCGCCTTCACCGTCTCCGTCGACGCCTCCGGCGCGCACGGCGTCACCACCGGCATCTCCGCCGCCGACCGCGCGGCCACGCTCCGCCTCCTCGCGAGCGGCACGGCGCGGCCCGGCGACTTCGTCCGCCCCGGCCACGTCTTCCCGCTGCGCGCCCGGGCGGGCGGCGTCCTGACCAGGAACGGCCACACCGAGGCCGCCGTCGACCTCGCCCGGCTCGCGGGGCTGCGCCCGGCCGGGGCCATCGTGGAGATCGCCGGGGAGGACGGCGTCATGCTGCGCCTGCCCGAGCTGATCCCGTTCGCCCGCAAGCACGGCCTGACGATCATCTCCATCGAGGACCTGATCGCCTACCGCCGCTCCGCGGAGCCCACGGTCAAGCGCGAGGCCACGGTCCAACTTCCGACCGCCTTCGGCGAGTTCACCGCCTACGGCTACCGCTCCACGGTCGACGGCGTCGAGCACGTCGCCCTCGTCCACGGCTCCGTGGGCGCGGGCGAGGACGTCCTCGTGCGCATCCACTCCGAGTGCCTCACCGGCGACGTCTTCCACTCGATGCGCTGCGACTGCGGCCCCCAGCTGGAGGAGTCCATGCGCCGCATCGTCGAACAGGGCCGCGGCGTCGTCGTCTACCTGCGCGGCCACGAGGGCCGCGGCATCGGCCTGCTCTCCAAGCTGCGCGCCTACGAGCTCCAGGAGCGCGGCCGCGACACCCTCGACGCCAACCTGGAGCTGGGACTGCCCGCCGACGCCCGGGACTACGCGGCCGGCGCCCAGATCCTCGCCGACCTCGGCGTGCGGGACCTGCGCCTGATGACCAACAACCCCGACAAGGTCGACGCCCTCACCCGGCACGGCCTGACGGTCACCGCCCGCGAGCCGATGCCGGTCACCGCGGGCGAGCACAACCTCCGCTACCTGCGCACCAAGCGGGACCGGATGGGCCACGACCTGCCCTGGCTGGACGCCCCCACCACGTCCGCCTGCACCAACCAGTAACCCGACCAACTCCCTTATCCATCTACTTCATCTACGCACGTACGAGGAGAAGCGCGTGAGCGGCAAGGGTGCCCCCGAACTGAGTGTGAAGAACTGCGGCGACCTGCGCGTGGCCGTCATCGCCGCCCAGTGGCACGAGAAGGTCATGGACGGACTCGTCGACGGCGCCCTGCGCGCCCTGACCGAACTGGGCATCAGCGAGCCGACCGTGCTGCGCGTCCCGGGCAGCTTCGAGCTGCCGGTCGTCGCCAAGGTCCTCGCGGGCCGCGGCTACGACGCGATCGTGGCGCTCGGCGTCGTCATCCGCGGCGGTACCCCGCACTTCGAGTACGTGTGCCAGGGCGTCACCCAGGGCCTCACCCAGGTCTCCGTCGACACCGGCGTGCCCGTCGGCTTCGGCGTGCTGACCTGCGACACCGAGGAGCAGGCCCTGGACCGCGCGGGCATCGAGGGCTCCCGCGAGGACAAGGGGCACGAAGCGGTCACCGCGGCCGTGGCCACCGCCACCACGCTGCGTACCGTCGCCGAGCCCTGGCGTTAGGGCCCGGGGAGAGCCGCGTAAAGTAAGGACCACCATGTCCAATAAGACGTTCGAGGAGCTCTTCACCGAGCTCCAGCAGAAGGCCGCCACCGGCGACCCCGCCACTTCCCGCACCGCCGAGCTGGTCGGCAAGGGTGTCCATGCCATCGGCAAGAAGGTCGTCGAGGAGGCCGCCGAAGTCTGGATGGCGGCCGAGCACGAGGGCAAGGAAGCTGCCGCCGAGGAGATCTCGCAGCTGCTCTACCACGTCCAGGTGATGATGGTCGCCCGCGGCATCTCCCTCGACGACGTGTACGCCCACCTCTGAGCCGGCCCCCGCGCCCGCCCCACTCACCCTCACGCAAAGGAATCCGACCTCATGCTGCGCATCGCCGTCCCCAACAAGGGTTCACTGTCCGGACCTGCGTCGGCGATGCTGCATGAGGCCGGATACCGCCAGCGCAAGGAATCCAAGGAACTCGTCACGGTGGACCCGGGCAACGAGGTGGAGTTCTTCTACCTGCGCCCCAAGGACATCGCGATCTACGTGGCCTCGGGCAAGCTCGACATCGGCCTCACCGGCCAGGACCTGCTGATCGACTCGGGCGCGAACGCCGAGACGATCCTGCCGCTCGGCTTCGCCCGCTCCACCTTCCGCTTCGCCTCCCGCCCCGGCGCCGTCAAGGACCTCGGCGACCTGGCGGGCAAGACGATCGCCACCTCCTACGAGGGCATCGTCGGCCGGTACCTCGCCGAACACGGCGTGGACGCCGCCGTCGTGCACCTCGACGGCGCCGTGGAGACCGCCATCGAACTCGGCGTCGCGGACGCGATCGCGGACGTCGTGGAGACCGGCACCTCGCTGCGCAACGCGGGCCTGGAGGTCTTCGGCGAGCCGATCATGACGTCCGAGGCGTGCGTCATCCGCCGCAAGGGCGAGGGCTCCGACGCGGAGACCGAGCCCAAGGTGCAGCAGTTCCTCCGCCGCCTCCAGGGCGTCCTCGTCGCCCGCACCTACGTGATGATGGACTACGACTGCCGCGCCGAGCACCTGGAGCGGGCCGTCGCCCTCACCCCCGGCCTGGAGTCGCCGACCGTCTCCCCGCTGCACAACGAGGGCTGGGTCGCCGTGCGCGCCATGGTCCCCGCCAAGGACGCCCAGCGCATCATGGACGACCTGTACGCCCTGGGCGCGCGGGCCATCCTCACCACGGCCATCCACGCCTGCCGCCTCTAGGACCGCGAGCCATGCCCGACCCCGTGAACCTGCCCGTCACCTTCCGGCCCGGCCGCACCCGCGCCGTCCTGCACGTGCTCGGCGCGGCCTGCTTCGTCGTGATCACCGTCATCGCGCTGGTCCTCGACACCATGAGCCCGGCGGAGAAGGTCAGCTTCGTCTTCACCGCGGCCCTCTTCTGGGGCGTGCTCGGGCTGCTCGCGCGGCCCAAGATCGTCGCCGACGAGGACGGGGTCACGGTCGTCAACATCGCCCGCGGTCGCCGCCTAGCCTGGGCGGAGATCGTCCAGGTCAACCTGCGCCCCGGCGACCCCTGGGTCTTCCTGGACCTCAGCGACGGCACCAGCCTGGCCGCCCTGGGCATCCAGCCCGGCATCGCCCGGCAGAGCGCCATCCGCGACGCCAAGGCGCTGCGCGCCCTGAGCGAGGCCCGGACCGGAGTCCAGGGCTGACTCAGGGCCCCGGCCCCTGACGCGCGCGCCCCCGCCTAATTTAATCTGGTGGCGGGGCGCGCACCGTGAGCCGCCCCACCCCTGACGCGCCCGGACGGGCGACCGGGGGCCCCTGCTAACCAAGGAGTGACTCCCTCCAGCGATGGACGGATCGTCCGGCAGTACCTGCGCCGCCCCCACCCGACATAGCGCGCCCCGCGCGCGCACGTCCTCCCAGGCGGCGGCATGACCATCCCGTTGCTGCTCCTCGCGGCAGCCTTCCTCCTGATCCTCGCCAACGGATTCTTCGTGGCGGCCGAGTTCGGGCTCGTCACCGTCGAGCGCCAGGACGCCCAACAAGCGGCGGACGCCGGCGACAAGCGCGCCCGCACCGTCGTGGCCGCCCTCAAGGAACTCTCCTTCCAGCTCTCCGGCACCCAGCTGGGCATCACCATCACCTCCCTGGTGGTGGGCATGCTCGCCGAACCGGCCCTCGCCGAGCTGCTGCGCGGCCCCTTCACGGCCGTCGGCGTCCCCGAGGGCGCCGCACGCGGTATCGCCGTCGTCCTCGGCATGCTGCTCGCGGCGGCCGTGCAGATGGTGGTCGGCGAACTGGTCCCGAAGAACTGGGCGGTCTCCCGGCCGCTCCAGGTAGCCCGGTTCGTGGCGGGCCCCCAGCACGCCTTCGCCCGCCTCTTCCGCCCGGTCATCGCCCTGCTCAACACGGTGGCCAACCGCCTCGTGCGGCTGCTCGGCGTCGAGCCCGCCGACGAGCTGGCCTCCGCCCGCACCCCCGGCGAGCTGGTCTCCCTGGCCCGCCACTCCGCGCAGGCGGGCACCCTCGAACAGGACACGGCCGACCTGTTCGTGCGCACGCTCTCCCTCGGCGAGCTGACCGCGCAGCACGTCATGACGCCGCGCGTGAAGGTCAGCGCGCTCCAGTCCTCGGCGACCGCCGAGGACGTGGTCAACCTGACCCGCGCCACCGGCCTGTCCCGCTTCCCCGTCTACCGGGAGCGGATCGACGAGGTCATCGGCATGGTCCACCTCAAGGACGCCCTGGCGATGTCGGCGCACGAGCGGCTGCGCACGCCCGTCGCCCGGATCGCGCAGACCCCGCTCATGGTCCCCGAGACCCTCCCCGTCCAGCCGCTCCTCGCGCGCCTGCGCAGCGAGCAGCCCATCGCCGTCGTCGTCGACGAGTACGGCGGCACGGCCGGGGTCGTCACCCTGGAGGACATCGTGGAGGAGCTGGTCGGCGAGGTGCGCGACGAGCACGACCAGCTCGACCTGCCCGAACTGGCGGCGGCCCCGCCCGAGGACGGCAGGCCCGCCTGGGACGCCGACGGCAGCTGCCGCGTCGACATCCTGCGCCGGATAGGACTCGACGTCCCCGAAGGCCCCTACGAGACGGTGGCCGGCCTGGTCGCCGACCTCCTGGGCCGTATCCCCGCCCCCGGCGACCGGGCCGAACTGCCCGGCTGGCGCCTGGCCGTACGCCAGGTCGACCACTACCGCGCCGAGCGGGTGCGCATCGTCAAGACGGCCGACGCCCCGCAGGCCCTTGCCGAGGCGGTCCGATGAGCGCGCTGCAACTCTTCTTCGCGATCCTGCTGGTGCTGGCCAACGGATTCTTCGTCGGGGCGGAGTTCGCCCTGGTCTCGGTGCGCCGCAGCCAGATCGAGCCGCTGCCCGGCAAGCGGGCCCGCCAGGTCCTGTACGGCCTGGAGCACCTGCCGCAGATGATGGCGGCGGCCCAGTTCGGGATCACCGTCTGCTCGCTGACGCTGGGCGCGGTGGCCGAGCCGACGGTGGCGGCGCTCCTTGAACCTCTCTTCGAGGCGGTCCACGTCCCGCACGGCATGATCCACCCGCTCGGCTACGTCATCGCCCTCGCGGCGGTGGTCTCCCTGCACCTCGTCATCGGCGAGATGGTGCCGAAGAACCTGGCGATGGCGGCTCCGGAGAAGACCGCGCTCTGGTTCAGCCCGGGGCTCGTCGCCTTCGCACGGCTGTGCAAGCCGGTCACGCTCGCGCTCGGCGCCTGCGCCCGCCTGATCCTCACGGCCTTCCGGGTCGAGCCGAAGGACGAGGTCGAGGCGGTCTTCACCAGCGAGCAGCTCAACCGCCTGGTGGAGGACTCCGGCCAGGCGGGCCTGCTCGGCCCCGAGGAGCAGGAGCGCCTGGAGGACGCCCTGGAGCTGGGTTCCCGCCCGGTCACCGACGTCCTGCTGAACCGCTCCGACCTCGTCACGGTCGGCCCCTCGGTCACCCCGGCGGAGATCATCGCGCTGACGGCCCGCACCGGCTTCTCGCGGTTCCCGGTCTGCGCGGACGGCGGCGCCTTCATGGGCTACCTGCACGTCAAGGACGTGCTCGACCTGATCGAGGGCCCCGGCACGGACCGCGCCGTCCCGCAGCAGGTCTGGCGCCCCATGACGACGCTGCGGGCCGAACTGCCCCTGGACGACGCCCTGACGGTGATGCGCCGGGCGGCCACCCACCTGGCCCAGGTGGCGGACGCGGCGGGCCGCGTCCTCGGTCTGGTCGCCCTGGAGGACGTCCTGGAGCTGCTGGTCGGCGAGGTGCGCGATCCGGCGCACCGGGACGAACCCCAGCTGCCCGGCGCCCGCGAGAAGCAGGGGGCGCTCACCTAGACGCGTGACGGCCGCAGGACCCCTACATCGCGGAGGGGTCCTGCGGCCCCCGCCCGGAGAGCACCTCTCCGTAGGCCTGCATCAGGTCCGGCAGCCGCAGCGTGGCCAGGTCGTCCCGGGAGGGCTCCGTCAGATACCCGGTGAGCCGCAGATCCCGGTACGCGCACGACTTCTCGTACAGCGTCCGCAGGAACCGCCCGTTGCCCAGTTCGTCGATCCACCCCTGCTCCACCACGTGGCCGGCGATGGAGCGCAGCTCGTCGAGCGCCTCCTCGTCCCACGCGTCCCCGTTCTCCGCCGCCAGCACCTCGCCGATCGAGGTGAGCTCCAGCGGGCGGTAGGAGGGGAAGTCGACCCGCGACGTGAAGCGCGAGGACAGACCGGGGTTGGCCGCGAGCAGCCGGTCCATGCCCTCCGGGTAGCCGGCCAGGATCACCACGAGGTGGTCGCGGTTGTCCTCGGCCCGCTTCAGCAGCACCTGGAGCGCCTCGTCGCCGTACGCGTCGCCCTTGCCGTAGCCGGAGTTGGAGAGCGCGTACGCCTCGTCGACGAAGAGCACCCCGCCGAGCGCGGAGTCGATCAGCTCGTTCGCCTTCACCGCTGTCTGGCCCAGGTACTCGCCGACCAGATCCGCCCGCTGCGCCTCCACGAGGTGGTCCCCGCCGAGCAGACCGAGGGCGTAGAAGACACGGCCGAGGATCCGGGCGACCGTCGTCTTGCCGGTGCCCGAGGGGCCCGAGAAGACGAAGTGGCGTTTGGGCGGCTGGACCGGCAGCCCCTGCCCGGCGCGGAGCCGCGCCATGTTGAGCTGCGCCGAGAGCGCCTTGACCTGGCGCTTGACCGGCTCCAGGCCGACCATCAGCTCCAGTTCGGAGAGCGCCTCCTCCAGGAGCACCGGATCGGCCGGACCCGCGGGCAGCGGCACCTCGACCGGCACCACCGCCTTCTCCCGCACCATGTCGGGGTCGCCGGCGCCCGCGCCGCCCGGCGGCGGCAGGTCCGGCTCGGTGACCTTCAGGCCCAGGCCGTCGCCCGCGTACAGCGGTTCCACCGACTCCCCGCTCTCCGGGCCGTCCTGATACCCCGTCAGCGTCATCGGGGTGAGGTCGGGGCCGTCCGCGAAGTCCCCGTACCCGTCGCCCTCGGCGATCGCCGCGAGCCGCGCCGAGGTGTCCATGAAGGCCGGATCGACCCGGTGCACCGCCCGGTACAGCGGCATCGCGGCCGCCGAACGGCCGGTGCCCTCGTGCGCCCTGGCCAGCCAGTACCGCAGCTCCTTGCGTTGCGGCTGCTCGCTGCGGCAGCGCATCAGGGCCGAGGAGAGCAGCGGCTCCGCCTGCCCGTACATCTCCAGGCGCACCCGCGCCATCCCGCCGAACAGGCCCGCCTCGATGCCGAGCATCGGATCGTCGAGCAACGCCTCGGTCTGCCGCACCAGTTGGTCCCAGTCCTTGACCAGGTACGCCCGGCAGGCGTGCAGGAAGCGCACCTGCGGATCGGCGTCGGCCGGCGGCAGCGTCGCGAGCGCCCGGTCCAGCTCCGGCACATGGCGTCCGTCCAGCCAGTGCGAGGCGTGCGCGAGGAGCAGATCGCGCGGGTGCTCAAGCACCGGCTGCACCCACCAGCCCAGCCAGTACCAGGAGTTGAGCGTGCGCCGGTGGCGCGTGCGCTGCTCCCCGAACCGGTCGCGGTGGCGGAACATCCGCAGCAGCGCCGTCGTCGTGTCGATGCGCAGCGCGTGCAGCCCGAGCCAGCCGTCGGCCATCCCCGGGTCCATCCGCACGGCGGCCCGGAACTCCTCCTCCGCCTGCGGGTACGCGCCCATCGTGTACGCGTCGACGCCTCGCAGCCAGGCGAGGTCGGCCGGGCCCGTCGGCGCGCCGGTGCCGAAGTCCATCACGTCCCCCACAAACCGTGCCCCCGATGAACCGCTCTGACATGGACGGGAGTTGACACTATGCGGACAGCGAGCCGTCCTTGGCCGCACCGACAGCATCGTACCCGCGGGGGCCTGGTCAGCCGTAGGGCGCGACGGGGCCGGATCGCGGCGCGCAGGGCAGAAAGGCCGGGATCGCGCGCGGGGGGAGCGCGGCGCGCTCCGGTGACCCTGGGTGAGCGGCGGGCGCCGCAGCGCGGCCGGAAAAGGGGTCCGCGGGCAGAACGAAGCCCCCGATCACGGGGGAACGACCGGGGGCTTCGCGTCTTCGGGCGACCCCGAAAGGCCGCACATTGAGAACGTAAGTCCTGTCCGGCCCCTCGGTCAAGCAGAGTTGAGGCACTCGGGGAAAGTGGCGGAAGGCTGTTCGGCCGGGGTCAGCGCACCGCTGGCGGTTCCTCACTTTGAGTGACATCCGAGGGGTCGGGCGGAGCGTCGCCGGGTCCCTCGCGCATCTCGTACCCCGTGCGGCACTCCCGCACCAGCGCGTCGGCGAACGGCCGGGACGGATCCCGCGCGAAGTGCTCGCGTTCCGCTGGGATCCAGCCGTCCCAGAAGTCCCGCTGGGCCGCACCGTCCCGGGCCCGCCCGCGCGCCCAGGAGGTCTCGTCCGCCAGCTCCATCCACAGCAGCCGCGCCAGGCGGGGCCGCAGCGCGCGCCGGCCGGCGCCCACCCCTTCGACGAGGATCACCTCGGCGGGCGGCAGCGAGCGCGCGGCGCCGAAGCGGCGGGCCTGCCAGTCGTAGACCGCGTACCGCGCCGTCTCGCCCCGGGCGAGCGGCTCCAGCACCTGGGCGCGCAGCCGGTCCGTCCAGGCGAAGAGGGCGTCATGGCTCGCGATGTCGTCCAGCCGCAGCACGGGCGCCCCGCCGAGCGCCTCGGCCAGCCGGGCCGCCAGCGTCGACTTGCCGGAACCGGCGTGTCCGTCGATGCCGACGAGGCGCACGGGTCCGCAGGAGGCGGGCAGCCGGCGCACCCGGTCGGCGTACTGGTCGAGGGGCACGTGCTGGTAGGTCACGGCGGCAAGGGTACGCCGGGCCTTCCCCCGAGGTTTCGGGCGCGCCGCTGCAGGTCATTCCAGTGGTGGAGACCAATATTGGTGGCGTGGCGCGCTCCGGAACGCTGGTGGAAATCCTGTCGCAGCGGCCATAGTTGGCGCACCGCAGGGGGCGCACCGCCCCACCCGGCCATGGGCCGGCCCCGTCCGCACCGTCCACCGCTCCGTCGACTGGGGGAACCACCCGATGACCCGATCCGCTCCACACTCCGGTCCGGCCCGCAGAACCGTGCTCGCCGCCGCCGCGGGCGCCGCCCTCGCCGCCGGCACGGCCGCGGCCGGTGCCGCGCACGCCGCGCCGGGCCCGGCCGGCCCGCGCACGAAGGCCCCGGCCCGCCCCGTGGACAACCACGCCTGGACGACGCAGGCCGACTGGCGCTCCGGCACCGGCAAGGGCACCCGTGTCGTCGCGGGCGCCCGCCCCGGCGTCACCCTCGCCAAGGCCGCGGGACGCACCACGTACACCGACCCGCACCTGAACAGGACGGCGCAGTGGGAGTACGCCGAGTGGCTCTCCCCGGTCCACCGCCTGCGGGTCCCCGCCACCGAGGTCATCGCCTCGTGGAACGCGCACACCCCGCCGGGCACCTGGATCCAGGTCGAGCTGCGGGGCACGTACACCGACGGGACCCGCACGCCCTGGTACGTGCTGGGCCGCTGGACGGCCGGGGACGACAAGGACGTCGACATCCGCCGGACCTCGGTGGACGACCAGAGCGACGGCAAGTCGAGCATCTGGACCGACACGTTCTCCATCGACGACGCGGCCTCGGGCCTGCGGCTCGTCTCGTACGGCCTGCGGCTGCGGCTGCTGCGCGCCCCCGGCTCGAAGGCCGCGCCGACGGTCTGGCGGCTCGGCGCGATGGGCTCGGACGTGCCGGACCGGTTCACCGTCCCCGCCTCCGCTCCCGGCCTCGCCAAGGAGCTGGCCGTCCCGCGCTACTCGCAGAACATCCACTCCGGCCAGTACCCCCAGTACGACAACGGCGGCGAGGCCTGGTGCAGCCCCACCTCCTCGCAGATGATCATCGAGTACTGGGGCCGCAGGCCCACCGCCCGGCAGCTGGCCTGGGTCGACCCGTCCTACGCCGACCCGCAGGTCTGCCACGCGGCCCGGTTCACCTACGACTACCAGTACGAGGGCTGCGGCAACTGGCCGTTCAACGCGGCGTACGCGGCGACCTACAAGGACTTGCAGGGCGTCGTCACCCGCCTCTCCTCGCTGAGCGACCTGGAGACCCTGATCGCGGCCGGCATCCCGGCCATAACGTCCCAGTCGTTCCTCAAGGAGGAGCTGACCGGGGCCGGGTACGGCACCTCCGGCCACCTCATGACGGTGATCGGCTTCACCGCCGACGGTGACGTGATCGCCAACGACCCGGCGTCGCCGAGCGACGCGGCGGTGCGCCGCGTCTACAAGCGGGCGGAGTGGGAGACGATCTGGCTGCGCACGAAGCGCCACAACGCCTCGGGCGCCGTCGTCTCCGGCACCGGCGGGGTCTGCTACCTGTACTTCCCGGCCCACCCGAGCGCCGGGCAGCGCAAGGCGCTGGCGGCGGTGGGCGTGCGCTGAGCGGATGCCGCGCGGTCCCTGCGCCGGAGGGACCGCGCGGCGCCCCGGATCAGCCCGTGACGACCGGGGCCACCACCCAGTCGGGGTGGCCGGGCATCGGCGGGGTCGTCGCCCCGTACAGCCAGGGGTGCAGGAAGCCCGCCAGATCCTCACCCGCGACCCGGGAGGCCAGCGTGATGTAGTCGGCGGTCGAGGCCGTCCGGCCGCGGTACGTCGTGACCCAGGCCCGCTCGATGCGCTGGAACGTCTCCGCGCCCACCTTCTCCCGCAGCGCGTACAGGACCAGCGCGGAGCCGTCGTAGCGCATGCGCTTGAAGAGGTTCGGCTCGGTGGGCTCCGCGGGCGCCCCGTAGTCGCGGCGCCATTGGTCGTGGCTCTCGTACGCGGTCCTCATGGCGGCCTCGAAACTGTCGCCGCCGTGCTCCTGGGAGTAGAGCCGCTCGTAGAAGCGGGCGTGCCCTTCGGTGAGCCACAGGTCGGACCAGGTGGCCAGGGCGACGCTGTCGCCGAACCACTGGTGGGTCAGCTCGTGGAGCAGATCGCGCTCGGCATCGACCTGCGTGCCGAGGAGGTCGGCCTTCGGCAGCAGCGACAGCGTCTGCGTCTCCAGCGCCACGCCGAGGTCCGTGTCCCCGACCAGGACGCCGTAGCGGTGGAAGGGAAAGGGGCCCAACTGCTTCTGCAGCCATGCCAGATGGCCGGGCGTGAGGTCGCGGTACGGCTGGGTCGCGGCCACCAGGGCGGGCGGGACGACATCGCGCAACGGCAGCCCGCCCGGCCCCGTACGGTCGACGAACGTGAAATCCCCGATGGCGAGTTGGACGAGCTGGGCGGCGACCGGCTGTTCGGAGTCGTAGGTCCAGCGGACCCGGCCGTCCGGGCGCGTGGCACGGTCGACGAGCCGCCCGTTGGCGACGGCCTCCAGACCGGCCGGGGTCGTGACATGGAAGGTGTAAGGGGCCCGGCGGCTCGGGTGGTCGTCGGCCGGGAAGATCATCTTGGCGCCGTCGGGCTGCGGGTACAGGACCGTGCCGTCGGGCGTGGGTATCCAGCCGTAGTCCTCGATCGCGTCGTCGCGGTGGCGCCTCTGCGTCGGATCGGCGACGTAGTCGACCCGCACGGTGAACGAAGTGCCCGCGCGCAGCGCGGACTTGGGCGTGACGACGAGCTCGTCGCCGTCCCGCCGGGTCTGCGCGGGGCTGCCGTTCACGGTGACCGAGCGCAGCTCGTTGCCCGCGAAGTCCAGGTCGAACCGCGAGAGTGCCTGGGTGGCCGTGGCCCTGATCGTCGTCGACGCGGCGAACGGGGTCCGCGGCGCCTGCCAGTCGAAGTCGAGCGTGTAGTGGCGGACCCGGTAACCGCCGTTGCCGTCGAGCGGGAACATCGGGTCGCCGAGGCCGGGGGCGCCCGGCGTGGGCGCGGGGGAGGCGCCGGCGGCCTGCGCGACGGCCGGGCCGGTCAGCGCCGCGGCGACGGTGAGCGCGGCGGCGGCGAGACGGCCGCTGCGTCGGGGGGTCCGGTACGTGCGCATCGAGGTCCTTCCGGTCGGGAGGAAACACGTCGCAGTGTGGGACGCGCCACGTCCCGGGCCGGTTGTGCGTGACCAAGGTCTCGGCCGCGCACCGGCGTTCCGGTGGCAAGGTGGTAGGGGCGCCGGGAGGGGACCCAGGACCGTCGGACGGCCCGTGGCGCCGGGCCCATCACGACCACGCCATGATCCCAGTGAGTGAGACACCCATGACCGCAAGCTCCGTAGCCAGCCAGGCCCCCGCCGCCTCGCGTGCCCGCACCGGCGGCCCGCAGGAGGACGGCCCGAAGATCCTCGAACACTTCATGGGCTGGGCCCTCGTCGTGGTGCTGGCCATGCTCGTCACGCAGACCGGTCTGATGTGACCTGAGCCACCCCTGACGACACGCGAGGGGCGGGACCCGGACGACCGGGCCCCGCCCCTCGCGTCGTACGACAGCCTTTAGCTCACGGCCTTGATCAGCTCACCGTTCGCCGTGTCGCCGGACAGCTCCCACAGGAAGGTGCCGCCCAGGCCCTGCTGGTTCTTGTAGGTCATCTTCCCCGCGATGGTGGCCGGGGTGTCGTAGCTCCACCAGTTCGTGCCGCAGTGCGCGTACGCGGTGCCGCCGACCGTGCCCGTGGCGGGGCACTTGGTCTTCAGCTCCTTGTAGTCGTCGATGCCCTGCTCGTACTTGCCGGCGGCCGGCCCGGTCGCGGTGCCGCCGGGCGCGTCCTGGGTGACGCCGGTCCAGCCGCGCCCGTAGAAGCCGATGCCGAGCAGCAGCTTCGAGGCGGGCACCCCCGCCGCCTTCAGCTTGGTGATCGTGGCGTCGGTGTTGTACCCGGCCTTCGGTATCCCGGTGTACGCCTTCAGCGGCGAGTGCGGGGCGGTCGGCCCCTTGGCGTCCCACGCGCCGAAGTAGTCGTACGTCATCGGGTTGTACCAGTCGACGTACTGGGCGGCGCCCGCGTAGTCGGTGGCGTCCAGCTTGCCGCCCGCCGAGGCGTCGGCCGGGATGGCGGAGGTGAGCAGCGCGCCGCTGCCGAACTTCGCGCGCAGCGCCGCCATCAGCTTCTTGTACGCGTCGCGCCCGCTGGTGTCGCAGGTCAGGCCGCAGGCGTTGGGGTACTCCCAGTCGATGTCGATGCCGTCGAAGACATCGGCCCACTTGGAGTTCTCCACCAGGTCGTAGCAGGACTGGGCGAACGCGGCCGGGTTCTTCGCCGCCTCCGTGAACCCGCCGGACCAGGTCCAGCCGCCGAAGGACCACAGGATCTTGAGGTTCGGGTGCTTCTTCTTCAGCTTGCGCAGCTGATTGAAGTTGCCGCGCAGCGGCTGGTCCCAGGTGTCGGCGACGCCGTCCACGGACTGGTCGGCGGTGTAGGCCTTGTCCGTCGCGGCGTAGGAGTCGCCCATGGCGCACTTGCCGCCCTGGACGTTGCCGAAGGAGTAGTTGATGTGGGTGAGCTTGGCTGCGGAGCCGGACGTCTCGACGTTCTTGACGTGGTAGTTCCGGTCGTAGACACCCCACTCGGTGAAGTAGCCGACGACCTTCGAACCGGCCGCGGCCGGTGCGGAGGCGCGCTCCGGCTGGGCGCTCGCGCTGCCGGCGGAGACGAGCAGTCCCGCGCCGAGTGCCGCGCAGCACGCGGCGGCGGTGAGCGAGGTGAGGCGCGCGTGGGGGAGGTGCGGTCTGAGCATCGTGTCTCCTCGTGGGGGAGGGAGGACATGGGGGAGGTGGTGCTGTGGACCTGCGTGGAGCACGGCTTCCGCGCGTCCGCCGGGACTGACATGAACGCGGTAAGTCGTTGAACGGAACAGTAGGAGGACTAGACCAGTGGGTCAATGGTCCGAACCAATTTGCCGCCCGCGCTTCCGCCCGCACTCCGGTCTGACGGCGGGCGCGGCGAAAAAGCTGGAGTAAGCGGTCGTTAACTGGTGACGCGGGGCTCTTTCTCGGGAATACTCAACACGCCGCAGCCGCTGGTCAGGCCCTTCCGAGACCCGGACGGGCAGCATCGGCCCGGTAGTGACCACCCGGCGACGCCGCCCCACCCCGCGCGCGCCGCCGCCGTGCCCGACCAGAGGAGAGCGTCGCCATGCCGGAGCCAGGAGTCGAGCGTCAGGTGCCGACGGACGAGGCCAGGGACCTGCTGGCGCTGGTCCGCGACATCGCGCGGCGGGAGATCGCCCCGCGCGCGTCCGAGGACGAGGACGCGAGCCGCTTCCCGCGCGCGGCGTTCACCCTGCTCTCCTCGTCGGGCCTGCTGGGCCTCGCCTACGAGGCCGAGTTCGGCGGCGGCGACCAGCCCTACGAGGTCTACCTCCAGGTCCTCGAAGAACTCGCGGCCGCGCGCCTGACCGTCGGTCTCGGCGTGAGCGTGCACTCGCTCTCCTGCCACGCCCTCGCCAACTTCGGCACCAAGCAGCAGCGGACGGAGTACCTGCCCGGCATGCTCGGCGGCGGGCTGCTGGGCGCGTACTGCCTCTCCGAGCCGTCCTCGGGTTCGGACGCCGCCTCCTTGCGCACGAAGGCGGTGCGCGACGGCGACGACTGGGTCCTCTCCGGGACCAAGGCGTGGATCACCCACGGTGGCGTCGCGGACTTCTACACCGTGCTGGCCCGCAGCGGCGGCGAAGGCGCGCACGGCATCACGGCCTTCCTGGTCCCCGGCGACGCCGAGGGGCTGAGCGCCGCGGCGCCGGAGAAGAAGATGGGGATGAAGGGCTCACCGACCGCGCAGGTCCACTTCGACGGCGTACGGGTCAGCGACGCGCGCCGGATCGGCGACGAGGGGCAGGGCTTCCAGATCGCCCTTTCCGCGCTCGACTCCGGCCGGCTCGGCATCGCGGCCTGCGCGATCGGCGTGGCGCAGGCGGCGCTGGACGAGGCGGTGGCGTACGCGAAGGGGCGCAACCAGTTCGGGCGGCCCATCGCCGACTTCCAGGGCCTGCGGTTCCTGCTCGCGGACATGGCGACGCAGGTCGAGGCGGGCCGGGCCCTGTACCTGTCGGCGGCGCGGCTGCGGGACGCGGGCCGGCCGTTCTCCAAGCAGGCCGCCATGGCGAAGCTGCTCTGCACGGACGCGGCGATGAAGGTGACCACGGACGCCGTGCAGGTCTTCGGCGGGTACGGCTACACCGCCGACTTCCCGGTCGAGCGCTACATGCGGGAGGCGAAGGTGCTCCAGATCGTCGAGGGCACCAATCAGATCCAGCGCATGGTCATCGCCCGTCACCTCGCGGGTCCTGAGTCCCGCTGAACTGCCCCGTGCGCACGAGGGGCGCCACGAGCCGCACCCACTCCGGGTCGTGGTGCCCCGGCAGGGTCCTGCCGCGCTCGGCCCAGGCGGCGAGCAGGGCGCGGTAGAGCGGCGGGTCCTGGACCGGGGCCTGCGGGGCCGGCGGGGGCTGGTGCGCCGCATGGGGCTGGAACGTCTGCTGCGCCGGCTGATAGCCCTGCTGCGGTGCGTACGTCTGATACGACGGATAGGCCTGCTGCGGCTGCCGAACCGATTCTGCGGGGACGGGGACGAGGCCGTGCCTGCGACGGCCGGTGGGTGCGGAGGCCGGTGTCTGCGTCGAGGTCATGCCAGGGGAACGGACGGGGACCGGCCCGGGTCACCGATCCCCGTAATCGGCTGTGCGTTCGCGACCTCACCGGAGGCAGCTCGCCCGTCGCCCGTCTGGCCACCGCCGCAGAGCTGACGTACCGTCAAATACCCGGCCGGGGCCGCCGCACTCGGTCCGGCGGACGTCAACTGCCGTACGCCTCCGGAGGGATGCCGTGGCCGAGGACGAGCGACCCGTCGCGTTCGACGAGTACCCGGTGCACCAAGTGCCGCTGTCGATGCGGCACGTCGCCACCAGCGACCGGAACGCCTACGACCGCTGCATCTTCCATCTCTTCGACACCGAGGGCGAGTTCCTGCTCATCCTCGGCCTCGGCGTCTACCCCAACCTCGGTGTCATCGACGCGTACGCGACCCTGCGCACCGGCTCCACCCTCTACGCCACCCGCGCCTCGGACGCGCTGAGCGACGAGAACCGCATGCGGATGGCGGTCGGCCCGCTGCGCATCGAGGTCGAACGCCCGCTCCACGACTTCCGCCTGACCTGCGCCGCCGACCCGGACGACCCGGACGGGCTCGCGTACGAGATCACGTGGCGCGCCGACTTCCCGGCGCTGTGGGAACCCCACCACACCCAGCGCCGCGGCGCCCGGCTGACCCTGGAGGGCAAGCGGTTCGTCCAGGCCGGCCGGGCCGAGGGCCGGCTGCGCGCCGGTGGCCGCGAGAGCGAGGTGCGCGGCTGGACCGGGACCCGCGACCGCAGCTGGGGCGTCCGCCCCGTGCCCGGCGAGGAGGGCGGCCGGTTCGCCGAGGACCGTCCCACCGAGGGCTTCCACTGGATCTGGGCACCGGTCCGCTTCGACGACCGCTTCCTGATGGTCGTGGTGCAGGAGGACGCGGACGGCTACCGCACCCTGAACGACGCGACCCTGGTCCGCGAGGGACACCGCGACCGCCAACTGGGCTGGCCCCGGGCCGACATCGCCTACCGCCCCGGCACCCGCCACCCCTCGGGCGCGGTCGTCCACCTCACCGACCCGGCGGACGGCACCCCTCTCGACCTGGGCGTGGAGATCCTCACCTCCTCCCCGCTCGCCGTCGGCGCGGGCTATCCGCCCGCCGAGGACTGGCAGCACGGCACCTGGCGCGGCCCCGGCTGGACCGACCGCCGCGTCTACGACCTCTCCGACCCGGCGGCACACCCCCTGGCCGCCTACGGCGTGAGCGACCACGCCGCCCGCTTCACCCTCGGCGGCCAGGTCGGCCACGGCATCTTCGAGCACGGCAGCTTCGGCCGCCACGACCCGAGCGGCTTCACCGGCTTCGACTCGGTGGCCCCCGCCCGCCCGTGACCACCCGGCAGGGCCCGCGCTCACCCGGTACGGAAAGGGAGTCCGGCCATGGCCCCAGCACCGCGCCCCCGCACCTCCACCCGCGACCCCGAGGAGATCGCCCGCAGGCTCACCGCCTGGCTGGACCACCGGCTGCCCGGCGCGCGGGCCGTGCGTGTCACCGTCCCCGAGTCCAACGGCATGTCCGGGGAGACCCTCCTCTTCGACCTCGACCACCCGCGGCCCCCGCTGCGGGCCTGCGTGCTGCGGCTGGCCGCGGACCCGGCCGCGTACCCGGTCTTCCCGGTCTACGACATGCCGCGCCAGTACCGCACGATGCGCCTCGTCGCCGAGCGGACCGGTCTGCCGGTACCGCGCGTGCTCTGGCTGGAGGAGGACGCGGGCCCGCTCGGCGCGCCCTTCTTCGTGATGGAACGGGTGGCGGGCCGCGTCCCGCCCGACGTCATGCCGTACACCTACGGCGGGAACTGGCTGCACGACGCCACGGACGCCGAGCGGGCACGCCTCGAAGAGGAGACCCTGCGGCTGCTGGCCCGGCTGCACGACGGCGTGCCCGCGGCCGAGGCGCGGTTCCTCACCCTGCCCGGTGCGGGCAGCCCGCTGCGCCGGCACGTGGCGGCCCAGCGCGCCCACTACGCCTGGGTGGTCGAGGGCCGGCCGCGCTCACCCCTCATCGAGAGCGCCTTCGACCGGCTGGCGTCGCTGTGGCCCGATGAGGAGACGGACCCCGTCCTGAACTGGGGCGACGCCCGGATCGGCAACATCGTCTACGACGGGTTCACACCGGCCGCGATCCTCGACTGGGAGATGGCGGCGCTCGCCCCGCGCGAGGTGGACCTCGGCTGGACCATCTACCTGCACCGCTTCTTCCAGGACCTGACGGAGAGCTCCGGCCGGCGAGGACTGCCCGGCTTCCTGCGCCGCGACCGGGTCGAGGCCCGCTACGGCGAACTCACCGGCCGGACCCCGCGGGACATGGAGTTCTACACGCTCTACGCGGCACTGCGGCACGCCGTCGTCATGCTCCGCATCGCCTACCGGCAGGTGCACTTCGGCGAGGCCGCCGTTCCCGCGGATCCGGACACGCTGATCCTGCACCACGGCAGCCTGCGGGCCATGGTGCAGGGCAGGTACTGGGAGGGTGCGGGGTAGGTCAGGCGGCCCGGCGGCTCACCTGCACGGGCACCCGGATCGGACGCGAGGCGGCTCCGCCCACGTGCGAGAACGGCTGGGTGCGCCAGTCGAGCCCCTGCGGGAGCGTCAACAGCAGCGACGTGTCCTGCTCCTGAGCGCCCGTCAGCTCGTCCGCGGGGCGCGCCTCGGCGGCGGCGCGGCCGGTGCCCGCGCAGACGGTGAGGCCGAACGGGTTCCACGGTGACGCGCACAGCGCGTGCTCGGGCAGGACGTCCTCGTCCGCCAGGAGCGCGATGGGCTGGGCGCAGTCCGGGCACAGCACCCGGTACATCTCGAAGGTGTCGTAGGCGTCGTACGCCTCGCTGTCCTCCGTGTCGAAGACGTCGGGTTCGACACCCTCCGGCTGGGACGCGACCGTCGTCTGCTTGGACCGGCGCGTGGCCGTGCGTCCGGAACGCTTCGTACTCTGCATGGGAATCTCCCCCTCGGGTGGGCCGACCAGGAACCGCGGCCTCGACCACAGCAAGCACTTCCCGTCCGGCCCGCGAGGTAACCGCTTCACCGGAACGGACACGGCCGGAACCATGTGGTCTTCGTCACACTCCGATTGCGGATGCCGTGCGGGCGGTACGCGTGAGGGCCTTCCCGGGCGCGGTCCGGGTGTCCTTCAGGTATCCGGGGCGATCACGGGACCTGTAGGTTCTGGCCCATGGAGGAGCTCGACCGACAGATCGTGCAACTGCTCGTCAAGGACGGGCGGATGAGCTACACCGACCTGGGCAAGGCCACGGGCCTGTCCACGTCGGCCGTGCACCAGCGCGTGCGCCGCCTCGAACAGCGCGGCGTGATCCGCGGGTACGCCGCCGTCGTCGACCCCGAGGCGGTGGGGCTGCCGCTCACCGCGTTCATCTCGGTGAAGCCGTTCGACCCGAGCGCCCCCGACGACATCGCGGAGCGGCTCGCGGGCGTCCCCGAGATCGAGGCCTGCCACAGCGTGGCCGGCGAGGAGAACTACATCCTGAAGGTGCGGGTGGAGACCCCGCACGAACTGGAGAACCTGCTGGCCCGGGTCCGCTCGCTGGCCGGCGTCTCGACCCGCACGACCGTCGTCCTGTCGACCCCCTACGAGGCACGGCCGCCCCGCATCTGAGGCCGCCCCCCTCCGGCCTGCGGGGCGGACCGACAAAAGGGACCCCGGCGCCCGCGCGCGGCACCCGGCGCGGGAGAATGCCCCTCATGAGCACGCCCACCAGCACCCGCACCGTCCTCCTGAGGCGCGGCGAGGTCCACAGCCCCGCCGATCCCTTCGCCACCGCAATGGTGGTGGAAGCAGGACACGTCGCGTGGGTCGGTTCGGAAGGCGCGGCGGACGCCTTCGCGGACGGCGTCGACGAGGTCCTCGACCTCGACGGGGCCCTGGTCACCCCCGCGTTCACCGATGCGCACGTGCACACCACGTCGACCGGGCTCGCCCTCACCGGGCTCGACCTCACGGCCGCGCGCTCCCGCACCGAAGCCCTCACCCTCGTACGGGAGTTCGCCACGGCCCGGCCCACCGACCGGGTCCTGCTCGGGCACGGCTGGGACGCGGCCCGCTGGCCCGAGGACCGCCCGCCCTCGCGCGCCGAACTCGACGAGGCCACCGGCGGCCGGCCTCTCTACCTCTCCCGCATCGACGTGCACTCCGCCGTCGTCAGCACCGCCCTGCTCGATCTGGTCCCCGGTGTCACCGCCCGGCCCGGGTACGTCCAGGACGGGCCCCTGACGCGCGACGCCCACCACGCGGTGCGCGCCGCCGCCCTGGGCGCCGTGGGGCCGCAGCAGCGCACCGAGGCCCAGCGCGCGGCCCTGCGCCACGCCGCGTCCCTCGGTATCGGCTCGCTCCACGAGTGCGGCGGCCCGGACATCTCCTCCGAGGACGACTTCACCGGCCTGCTCGACCTGGCCCGCTCGGAGCCGGGTCCGCGCGTCGCCGGGTACTGGGCCGACCGCGACATCGAACGGGTCCGCGGCCTCGGCGCCCTCGGCGCGGCCGGCGACCTGTTCGTGGACGGCGCCCTCGGCTCGCACACGGCCTGTCTGCACGCCCCCTACAAGGACGCGGCCCACACCGGGACCGCGTACCTGACGGCCGAGGACGTCGCCGCTCACCTCGTCGCCTGCACCGAGGCGGGGCTCCAGGCCGGTTTCCACGCGATCGGCGACGCCGCCGTGAGCGCGGTCGTCGAGGGGCTGCGCGCGGCCGCGGAGAAGGTCGGCCTCGCCCGCGTCCGCGCCGCCCGGCACCGCGTCGAGCACGCCGAGATGCTGACGCCCGAGACGATCGCCGCCTTCGCCGAGTTCGGCCTCACCGCCTCCGTGCAGCCCGCCTTCGACGCGCTGTGGGGCGGTGAGGACGGCATGTACGCCGACCGCCTCGGCGCCGAACGGGCCCGCACACTCAACCCGTACGCGGCCCTGCTGCGGGCCGGCGTCCCCCTCGCCTTCGGCTCCGACGCCCCGGTCACCCCGCTGGACCCCTGGGGCACCGTGCGCGCCGCCGCCTTCCACCGCACGCCGGGACACCGGGTCTCCGTGCGCGCCGCCTTCACGGCCCACACGCGCGGGGGCTGGCGCGCCGTCGGCCGCGACGACGCCGGTGTCCTGGTCCCCGGCGCCCCCGCGGACTACGCCGTCTGGCGCACCGACGAGCTGATCGTGCAGGCCCCCGACGACCGGGTGGCCCGCTGGTCGACCGACCCGCGCTCCGGCACGCCCGGCCTGCCGGATCTCTCGCCCGGCGCCCAACTCCCCGTCTGTCTGCGGACGGTGGTCTCCGGACAGCCGGTCTTCGTAGGGCCGGACGAGTGATGTACCGGGGCGGCGCGCGGTCGGCCCCGGTCCCGTTCCCTCCCGTACGACCTGCGAATCCTCGGCCCTGACCAGGCGTCTTCTGAAAGAGACGCAGGTCGAAGGGGTGTTGACAGACCGCGGCGGTCGGCGGGTAGGTTCGGCCGGGTCCACCACCTGTCGTACGACCGGGCGAACCAGGCAGTCGTAGAACGCAGTCCGGCGCCCGCGCCACGGGGTGCCGGAACGTTCCGGCCGGTCGGCGAGGTGCGACCCGGGTGGGGCCCGGACGTTCAGTAGACAACGGCTTTCGGTCGACCCGCAGCCAGCGGGCCCCAGGTCGGCCCGAAGGACGTCCGGCCCCGATCCGCAGTGTCAGGCCGATCCGCGGCGCTCGCTAAGCTGGTCCCCTTGTGTACTGAAGTTCTAAGGGGAAGCTGTGAGCGACGGCGGCGGGCGCGGGTTCGGCCCTCTGGGTACGACCCTGGTGATCATTCCGACCTATGACGAGGCGGAGAACATCACCTCCATCGTCGGCCGCGTACGGGCCGCGGTGCCCGCGGCCCACGTGCTGGTCGCCGACGACAACAGCCCCGACGGCACGGGCAAGCTCGCCGACGAGCTGGCCGCCGCGGACGACCACGTCCATGTGCTGCACCGGACCGGCAAGGAAGGTCTCGGCGCCGCGTACCTGGCCGGCTTCGCCTGGGGCATGGAGCAGGGGTACGGGGTTCTGGTCGAGATGGACGCCGACGGCTCCCACCAGCCGGAGGAGCTGCCGCGGCTGCTCACCGCGCTCAAGCAGGCCGACCTCGTGCTCGGCTCGCGCTGGGTGCCCGGCGGGCGCGTCGTGAACTGGCCCAAGTCCCGCGAGTTCCTCTCCCGCGGCGGCTCCACGTACTCCCGCTTCCTGCTGGACGTGCCGATCCGCGACGTCACCGGCGGTTTCCGCGCGTTCCGCCGCGAGACCCTCGAAGGTCTCGGCCTCGGCGACGTCGCCTCGCAGGGCTACTGCTTCCAGGTCGACCTGGCGCGCCGCGCCGTGAAGGCCGGCTACCACGTGGTCGAGGTCCCCATCACCTTCGTCGAGCGCGAGCTGGGCGACTCCAAGATGAGCAAGGACATCGTCGTGGAGGCCCTGTGGCGGGTCACCACGTGGGGCGTGGGGGAGCGCGTGGGCAAGATCCTCGGCCGCCCCGCGCAAGGCCCCTCCAGCCGCCCCTGAGCCCCTCCTGATCCTCCGCTTACGTCACGCGCACGTGTCCCCAGGCACACTGGGGACATGACCACTGGTACTCCGCCCCGCAACCAGCCCGCAGGGGGCCGGCGCTCCCGGCTCCGCACGTTCCTCCCGCTCGCCGTCGCGGCGTGGGTGGTCCTGGAGATCTGGTTGCTCACGGTGGTGGCGGGAGCCGTCGGTGGCTTCGCGCTCTGCCTGCTCCTGGTGGCGGGCTTCGTGCTCGGCGCCGTCGTGATCAAGGCAGCCGGGCGCCGCGCCTTCCAGAACCTCAGCGAGACGCTCCAGCGCCACCGGACGGGCGCCGTGGAGGAGGGCGAGCAGCGCCCGCAGGGCAACGGACTGCTGATGCTGGCCGGCCTGTTCCTGATGATCCCCGGGTTCGTCTCGGACGCCCTCGGCCTGCTGCTGCTCGTCCCGCCGGTCCGCGCCGCGCTGAGCCGCTCCACGGAGCGCGCCGTCCAGCGCCGGATGACCACGGCGACCCAGGGCGCGTTCGGCGCCGCGTTCCAGCAGGCCCGCCGGGACCGGCCGGGCGGCAGCACGGTGATCCAGGGCGAGGTCGTCCGGGAGGACGAGCGCCCGGCGGGCCGCGGCGACGGCACGGGCCCGCGCCCGCCGATCATGCCGTCCTGAGGCGCCGCGGGCGCGCCCGTCCGCACGCGCACAGCGCAAAACGGCCGGGGCCGGACACACCAAGTGTGTCCGGCCCCGGCCGTCTCACGTCACGCCGAGCCTTCGGGTCAGGCCGACTTGCGGCTGTCCCTCGGGTGGACCGCGATGTTCATCGCGCCCGAACGCAGGACGGCCAGACGCTCCTCAAGGACCTCTTCGAGCTCCTCGCGGGTGCGCCGCTCCATCAGCATGTCCCAATGCGTACGGGCCGGCTTGGCCTTCTTCTCCTCAGGGCCGTCACCGTCCACGAGGAGTGCCTGGGCCCCGCAGACCTTGCACTCCCACTCCGGCGGAATTTCGGCCTCCACCGAGAAGGGCATCTCAAAGCGATGTCCCTTCTCGCATGCGTACTCCACGGCCTGGCGCGGAGCCAGGTCGATGCCGCGGTCCGTCTCGTAGCTCGTCACCACGAGGCGGGTACCGCGAAGAGCTCGCTCACTCATGAATCGTGCCTCCCGGGCTTGTCGCCCACAGGACAGGTGTCGCTGTCGTCGTCATCCGGTCAACGTCCGGTCGGCGGTAAAGATTCCCGTTCCGGGTCATGCGTCGCCGTCGTAGCCGCCCCTTGTTGTACCCACCGACGCCCGGTTTGTCACATCTGACGCCAGATGTCACCTGGCGTCTCACATTCTTGACGTGCAGTAACGGTACGCCTGGCAGGCCAACCGCGTACACTACCGGCCTTTGCCCTCAGGGGCTAAATCCGGGCCGGTACGGGATTCCCCGCGTCGCGTACCGCCTGCCGTACCGGGACCCGGGCCAGCAGGACGAAACCGAGCACGAAGAAGACCACCAGGGACACGATGGCGTCCCGATAACTCCCGGTCAGCTGGTAGGCGAGGCCGAACACCAGGGGCCCCAGCCAGCTCATGCCCCGGTCGCTCATTTCGTACGCGGAGAAGTACTCCGCCTCCTTCCCGGCCGGAACCAGATGCGAGAACAGTGACCTGGACAGGGCCTGAGTACCCCCGAGAACGAGGCCGATACCCACCGCCAGGGTGAAGAACCACGTCGCCGAGCCGCTCGGCAGGAAGTACCCCGCCCCGATCGTCACGGTCCAGGCCACGAGGGAGCCGAGGATCGTGCGCCGGGCGCCGTAGGCGCGGGCCAGACGGCCCATCGCGAGCGCCCCGACCACCGCCAGGACCTGGACGAGCAGCACCGCCACGATGAGTGTCGACTGGCCCAGCCGCAGTTCCTCGGAGCCGTACACGGACGCCTGCGAGATCACCGTCTGGACGCCGTCGTTGTAGACGAGATAGGCGAGAAGGAAGGAGAGCGTCCGCGGATAGCGGCGCATCCCCTTCACCGTGGCCAGGAACTGACGCGGGCCCGATACCGGCGCGCCCGGCGCGTGCGCCGGGCGCCGGTCGCGCAGACGGCGTAGTGGCACCAGAGTGAACGCGCCCCACCACACGCCCGCCGAGGCCAGACAGATGCGCACCGCCGTCGACTCCGAGACACCGAAGGTGGCGTGGGACGTGTACAGCCACAGGTTCGCCACGAGCACGAGGGCGCCCGAGGCGTAACCGAACGCCCATCCCCGCGAGGAGACGGCGTCGCGCTCCTGCGGGGGCGCGATCTGCGGCAGGTAGGAGTTGTAGAGCACCATCGAGACGGCCAGCGCGGCATTGGCGACCACCAGGAGCGCGCCCCCGAGCAGATACCGCTCGCCGTCCAGGAAGAACATGCCCGCCGTCGCCGCGGCGCCCACGTACGCGGCCGTCGCCAGCAGCGGCTTCTTGCGGCCCGTGCGGTCGGCGGCGGTGCCCGCGAGCGGCATCAGGAAGACCGACAGGAGCACCGAGAGCGAGACCGTGTACGCGAAGAAGGACCCCGCCCGGACGGGTATGCCGAGCGGGTGCACGAAGCCTTCCGCGTCGGCCGCCGCCTTCGCGACCGAGGTGAGGTACGGGCCGAGGAACACCGTCAGGACGCTCGTCGAGTAGACCGAACAGGCCCAGTCGTAGAAGTACCAGCCGCGCTGCTCGCGCCGGCGCTCGGCGCGGGCGGCCGCCTCGGACGCCGCCCCCCGCACGGTGTCGGTCCCCACCCGTGTCCCCTTGTGTCCCCGTGGCCCGCCGCCGCGCCGCGGCCCTCAGACCCAGGTGCCCCGGTCCACGAGAACATCGCGCAGCGTCTCGATGTGATCGGAAACTATGCCATCGACCCCGAGGTCGAGCAGCCGCCGCATCTCGGCCTCGTCGTTGACCGTCCAGACGTGGACCTGCGTCCCGCGCGCGTGGGCGGCCCGGACGAAGCGCCGGTCGACCACCCGGATCCCGTACTGCGCCACCGGCACCTGCACGCACACGGCGGAGCGGCGCAGCGCGGCCGGCACCCCGTACGACCGCAGGCGCAGGCCCACCACCCCGCGGGTGCCGTACGACGTGGCCAGGCGCGGGCCCGCGAGCGCCTGGGCCCGGGCGACGCGGGGCTCCGAGAACGAGCCGACGCAGACGCGGTCCCACGCGCGCGTACGGCGGAGCAGACCGAGGAGGGGGAGCAGCGCGGACTCCGCCTTGACATCGACGTTCCAGCGGACGTCGGGGAAGGTCTCCAGCAGCTCCTCGAAGAGCGGCACCGGCTCGCTGCCCGCCACGCGCGCGCGGCGCACCTCGTCCCAGGGGAGGTCGGCGATCCGGCCGCTGCCGTCGGTGACCCGGTCGAGCGTCTCGTCGTGGAAGGCGACGAGCCGGCCGTCGGCGGTGCGGTGCACATCGGTCTCGATGTAGCGGTAGCCGAGGCCGACGGCGCGGCGGAAGGCGGCGACGGTGTTCTCCAGCCCGTCCGCCGCCCCGCCGCGGTGGGCGAGGGCGAGCGGACCGGGGTGGTCGAGGTAGGGGTGGCGTACGGGGTCGGTCACCGGGGCAGTATCGCCCGCCGCGGCTCCGCGCCCGCCACCACGGTCGGGGCGGCGGCCGGGGCGGGGACGGTGAAGGCGCGCAGGAAGAACTGGGCCAGCGGACCGATCGCGAGGGCGTACACGACCGTGCCCACGCCGATGGTGCCGCCCAGCAGGAAGCCGGTGGCGACCACCGTGACCTCGACGGCGGTGCGCATCAGGCGGATCGAGCGGCCGGTGCGCCGGTGCAGGCCGGTCATGAGGCCGTCGCGCGGACCCGGGCCGAACCGGGCCGCTATGTAGAGGCCGGTCGCGATCCCGTTGAGCACGATCGCCGCGGCCAGCAGCGGAACGCGCACCCCGTAGGCGTGCACGGACGGCACCACCGCAAGGGTGGCGTCCATGGCGAGCCCGACCACGAAGACGTTCGAGACCGTGCCGAGCCCCGGGCGCTGCCGCAGCGGGATCCACAGGAGCAGCACGATCGCGCCCACGATGATCGACACGACGCCGATGGAGATGCCCGTCAGCTCGGCGAGCCCCTGATGCAGGACACCCCACGGCTCCAGGCCGAGCCCGGCCTCCACGAGCAGCGCCGAACTGGCGCCGTACAGCGCGAGCCCCACGTACAGCTGGACGAGCCGGCGCACGGCACGGCCGCCGGACGGTGTGGGCGGCGAAGCGGACACGGGATCCCCCTGTGGTGGTAGTGGCCTGGCCCATGACACTCTGTGGCTCCGACGCAGACGTCAACCATGGCCAATTCCGGATAGGTGGACTGATTCGCATGGCGCAGTGGACTTCGGCGATGGGGTCGGCGCAGCTCGCCCGGCTGCTCACCTCGCAGCAGCAGCCGCGTCCGGCGGGCTCCTCGGGGCGCCGTCCGCCCGCCTATCGTGCGCTCGCCGACGGTGTCCGGCTCCTCGTCCTGGAGGGCCGCGTCCCGGTCGCCGCCCGGCTCCCGGCCGAACGCGAACTGGCGCAGGCGCTCTCGGTGAGCCGGACGACGGTCGCCGCGGCCTACGAGGCGCTGCGCGGCGAGGGGTTCCTGGAGTCCCGCAGAGGGGCGGGCAGCTGGACCGCCGTCCCCGCGGGCAACCCGCTCCCGGCTCGCGGCCTCGAACCCCTGCCGCCGGAAGCGCTCGGTTCGATGATCGACCTCGGCACGGCGGCCCTGCCCGCGCCCGAACCCTGGCTGACCCGGGCCGTCCAGGGCGCCCTGGAGGAGCTCGCGCCGTACGCCCACACGCACGGCGACTACCCGGCCGGCCTGCCCGCGCTCCGCGCGATGATCGCCGAGCGCTACACCGCGCACGGGATCGCCACGATGCCCGAACAGATCATGGTCACGACCGGCGCGATGGGGGCCATCGACGCCATCTGCCACCTCTTCGCGGGCCGCGGCGAACGGGTCGCCGTGGAGTCTCCCAGCTACGCCAACATCCTCCAGCTGATGCGCGAGGCCGGGCTGCGGCTCGTCCCCGTCGCCATGGCGGACGGCCTGACCGGCTGGGACCTCGACCGGTGGCGGCAGGTCCTGCGCGACGCCTCGCCCCGGCTCGCCTACGTGGTCGCCGACTTCCACAACCCGACCGGGGCCCTCGCCGACGAGGACCAGCGCCGTTCGCTGGTGGACGCCGCGCGGTCGGCCGGCACGGTGCTCGTCGTCGACGAGACCATGACCGAGCTGCACTTCGACCCGGACCACGTAATGCCGCGCCGGGTCTGCGCCTTCGACCCCGGCGGCTCGACCGTCATCACCGTCGGCTCGGCGAGCAAGGCGTTCTGGGCGGGCATGCGGATCGGCTGGGTGCGGGCCGCCCCGGACGTCATCCGCAGCCTGGTCGCCGCGCGCGCCTACGCGGATCTGGGTACGCCGGTGCTGGAACAGCTGGCCGTGAACTGGCTGCTGAGCACCGGGGGCTGGGAGGCGGCCGTGCAGCTCCGCCGCGACCAGGCCCGGGAGAACCGGGACGCGCTGGTCACGGCGGTCCGGCGGGAGCTGCCCTCCTGGGAGTTCGACGTGCCGGACGGCGGGCTGACCCTGTGGGTGAAGGCGGGCGGTCTGTCGGGCTCACGGCTCGCGGAGGTGGGCGAACGGGTGGGGGTGCGGGTGCCGTCCGGACCGCGGTTCGGGGTCGACGGCGCCTTCGAGGGCTACGTGCGGCTGCCGTTCACGGTCGGCGGCGCGGTGGCCGACGAGGCGGCCACGCGCCTGGCGACGGCGGTCCGACTGGTCAGCGAGGGCCAGAGCGCGGGCGGGGACGTCCCCCGCACCCTGATCGCCTGACACCCACCGCCCTACCGCTCGGCGAGCGCTTCGGCGCCGTGCGGGACGGGTTCCGGGGTGCGGGTGTCCGCGGGGACGGTCTCGGGCGTACGGGTGTCGACTGGGGGCGCATCGGGTGCGGCGGCCTCTGCCGTCGCCGCGGTGCGAGCCTCCGCCGGGACGGTCTGCGGCGTGCGGGCCGCTTCCGGGGCCACCTCGGGCGCACGGACTCCTGTCGGGGAGGTCTCTCGCAGGGGGGCTTCCGTCGGGGCTGGCTCCGGTGTGAGGGCTTCCGCCGGGGTTGTCTCGGGTGTGTGGGCCTCCGCACGGGCCCTCTGCGGTGTGTGGGTGGCGGCCCGGGCTGCCTGCGGTGTCCGGTCCGCTGTCGGGGCCGTTCCCTGGGTGAGGGCGTCCGCGGGGACCGACTCGGGCGCGCGGGCCTCTGCGGGAGTCGCGGTCTCCGGTGTGCGGGCCGCCGCCTCCGGAGTGGCTTCCTGTGGCTGGGGCCCTGCCGGGGCCGGCTCCCGCGTCTGGGCCTCCCGGGGGAGCGGCTCAGGGCTGTCGTTCGCCGCGTCGGCCCGTACGGGTGCGGCGACGGGCGGCGCTGCCGCTGGGGGCGGTGTCTGAGCGGCGGGGGCGGGCGCGGCGGCGTCCGGGGTCGCCCGGTCCGGCAGTAGGGCGATGACCGCCTGCCGGTGGGCCTCGCTCGTCGCCTCGTCGTACGGGTCCGGGGTGGCCGGCACCTGGAGCCGGTGGACCTCTCCGGTGCCCAGGCGGGCGTAGCCGCGGCCGGGCGGGACATCCGAGGTGGGGGTCGTGCGGGGCAGGGCGCCCAGGACGTCCCGCAGCTCCGCGGGCGAGGCCGGACCGAGCACCACGCGCGCGCGGGTGTGCTGGCCGACCGCCTCGTCGAGGGCGGGGAGCGCGTCGAACTGCTCGGCGACGGCGACCGTCACGCCCGCCGCGCGCCCGTGCCGCAGCGGGACCTGGAGCAGGGTCTGCGGGTCGGTGCGGCCGTCCGCCGCCGCGAGGTGGCCGAGGGCGGTGGGCCGGTCGAGCAGGATCCACAGGGGCCGCTTGATGTCGTCCGGGGCGGGGTGCCCGGACTGACGTGCCCGGTTCGCCGCGATCAGCCTGCGCTCGGTCTCGTGGGCGGCCCATTCGAGGCTGGCGAGGGCGCCGCCGAGGCCGGACTCCACCGTGAGGACACCGGCGCGTCCGACGAGGCACGCGTAGTCGCCGGTCCCGCTGCCCTCGATGACCAGGACGTCACCGTGCTGCAGGGCCTGGAGCGCGATCGAGCGCAGCAGCGAACTGGTGCCGCTGCCGGGCTGGCCGACGACCAGCAGGTGGGGCTCGGTGGAGCGGATGCCGGTGCGCCACACGACCGGGGGCACGTCGCGCTGCTCCTCGCCGTCCATGACGGGCAGGGTGCGCTGCACACCGGTCTCGTCGGTGAAGCCGAGGACGGTCTCGCCGGGGGACGTGACGAACCGCTGGGCGGCGATGTCCGTGGGCAGCGGAGCGAGGACGGTCACCGTCAGGTGGTTGGCCTCCTCGTCCCACCCGAAGTGGTACTCGCGGCCCCGGCCCAGCTTGGCGTTGAGCAGCTGCTCGATGCGGGCCCGGGACTCGGCCTCGCCATCGGTGAAGTAGGCGGGGTAGCGGATCGACAGCCGCCCGAAACGGCCGTCGCCGTCGAAGTCGTAGGCCTCGAATGCCTTCTCCCACTCGCCGCCGTGGGCGTACAGGGGGCTGGGGTCCTCCGGGACGGAGAAGTACGGGACAAGCGCTTCGTAGAGCGAGGACAGCCGCTGGACCTGTGACTCGTCGGGACCGCTCGGCTCCTCGGGCTTGGGGTCGCGCCCCTTCCAGGCGGCCGCCGCCATCAGGGTGACGAACGCCAGCAACGGCCCGTACGGGAGGAACACCATGACCAGGACCACGGCGCCCACCAGGAAGAGCAGCGGCCCGCGCCGCTCCTTGGGGGTCTCCACCCACCTGCGCCGCCCGGCGGCGACCAGGCGGCGCAGTCCACGGGTGATCGTGATGAGCGGATGGAGGACGTCGGTGGCGCTGTCGGCGGCCGTCCGCGCCAGTTCCCGGCTTCGGGCGATCGAGGCGCTGCCGTTGCTCAGAATGCGGGGGAGGGGGCGCCTGGCCACGTCGGTCTCCTGAGGATGGGTGCGGGTGGGTGGGCCGTCAGAACTTGATCCCGCCGAGCAGGCTGGCGAGGCTCGCGCCGCCCGCCTTGATGCTCGGGGCGATGGCCGTACCCGCCAGGTAGAAGCCGAGGAGGGCGCAGACGAGTGCGTGCGAGGCCTTGAGGCCGTCCTTGCGGAAGAACAAGAAGACGATGATGCCGAGCAGCACGACGCCCGAGATGGACAGGATCATGAGGTTCTCCTGGTTGATGCGGGGACAGTCACCATGAGTTCTTCCAGGCTCACAGCATGTATCCATACGACAAAAGGTGCAAATGGGTGGCATTTTGTGGTTTTCACCCATTTGACGGGCGGCTGGTGAGCCGCGCCGCCTCGCCCCGTCGTCCGGGACGCCGCTCCGCATCGGGGGTGATCTTTGCCGCGGCCGGGTCGGCTCATGTGCACCGGCGGGCAGTACTCTGTCGATTCACTCGTACGGCCGCACGGGCCGTACCCGTACGTAGGTGAAAGGCGGTCCGTCCGATGAGCGAAGCCCCCGACCCGGAGGTCGTGGAGCTGGCCACCAAGATCTTCGATCTGGCCCGCAGGGGCGAGACCGAGGCGCTCGTGGGCTATGTGGACGCGGGCGTTCCGGCGAACCTCACCAACGACCGGGGCGACACGCTCGTCATGCTCGCCGCCTACCACGGCCACGCGGAGGCGGTCCGCGCGCTGCTCGCGCGCGGGGCCGACGCCAACCGCGCCAACGACAAGGGGCAGACCCCGCTCGCGGGGGCCGTCTTCAAGGGCGAGGAGGGCGTGATCCGGGCGCTCCTGGACGGGGGCGCGGACCCCTCGGCGGGGACGCCGTCGGCCGTCGACACCGCCCGCATGTTCGGCAAGCTGGAGCTCGTCGAACTCTTCGGTGCTTTCTGAAGCACCCGCTCTGACCAGGCATGACGGGGGTGCCGGAAATGTGGTCGCGGCGGGCGGAACCGCTGGGTCATGATGACGGCGTGATTTACGGACGCGACGGTGGGGCAGGTGGTGCCCACGTGCCGTGCGGTCCGTGAACGGCCCGCACCGGGCCTTGGACGAGAGGCAGAGAGATGGTCTACAGCAAGCAGAAGACGGCGGGCGCTCCGACGTGTTGTCGCGTGGCCAGGTAGTAGCGGATTCCCGGTTGCGTCGACGCTTGATGTGAGGCTGTTTCCCATGTTCGAACCGGTCATAGCGCCCAGCGGTACGCTGCTCGGCCTGCTGCAGCGGGGCCGCGGCGACGGCACCCTGCACGCGCTGACGGCACCGCGGGACGAGGCGCTCGCGGCTCTCGATCACTGTGTGCTGAGCGACCCCCGCCACGACTGGCAGGTGGAGAACCGCTCGCTGTACTACGCCCGCCTCTACCTCGACCTCCACGGAGGGCTCGGGGAGATCGAGCGGCACCTCTTCGATCCCGAGGACCTCGTCGACACCGACGAGACCCGGACCGGGCTCGCGCTCGCGGTCCTCGGCCACCTCGCCTCGTACGGCAGGCGGGACGCCCTCGAACTGCTGCGCAGGTACGCGGCCTTCGGCGGCAACTGGGCCTGGGCCCTGGACGAGCTGGCCCTGCGCGACGACGACGCGGGACTGCGTGCCCTCGCCGAGCCGGTCCTCGCCCGCTTCCCGGTGCAGGACGAGGCCGAACTCGCCGCCGCCGTCCGCGACGCCTTCGAGCCGCGGCCGTGGCGGCTGTGGGCCGAGGACCCCCGTCCTCATGTGGCGGCACGCGTGCGTGCGGCCCAGGAAGCGGGGTCCTTCGACCGCTGGCAGCGGCAGCTGACCCCCGCGGGGCCCCGCCCCGAATGGAGCGTGCAGGCCGTCTTCGACTGGGCCCAGGAAGGCTTCGAGCGCGGCGCCGTCCTGTACGTGCCCGCCGCGCGCTGCCTCACCGCGGTCGCCGGATCCGAGGACCGCGCGCAGATCGTGCGGGCCGCCCGGGACGGCTCGGACGGCGCGCGCTGCACCGCGCTGCGCTACCTCGCCGACACCCACGACCCCGCGGTGCTGGACCTCATCGAGGCCGCCGTCGCGTCACCCGCGCGCGTGGTGGTGGACGCGGCCCTCGACTCCTTCGAACGGATGCGCAGTCTCGCCGCCGTGGAGCGGGCCCGCCGCTGGGCCCGCCGGCCGGACGTGCTCGGCGCCGCCGCCGGCCGCGTGCTCGCCTGCCGGGGCGGCGCCGAGGACAGCGAGCTGGTGCTCTGGGCCCTGCGTGAGGCGGTGCGCGGCGACGGCCCCGACGCCCCCACTCTGTGGCCCCTCGTCGACGGGGCGGGACGGCTCGGCATCGCCTGCGCCGCCCCCGTCCTGCGCCACGTCTACCGCGAGACGGCCTCCTCCCATCTGCGCGGGCGCGCCGCCCGCGCCCTCGCCGCCACCGACCCCTCCTTCGCCGCCGGGTTCGCCGTCGAATGCCTGTGGGACTGCGAGGAATCCACCCGCGAGGTCGCCGCCCGCCACGCCGAGACCGGTGACAGCCGCGTCGTCGACCAGTTGCGCCGCCTCGCCGCGGACCCCGCCGAGGAGGCCGAGGTACAGACCGCCGTCCGCGCCAGGATCGGCCCCGACGCCCCGGCCCTGTGACCGGCTGACGGACGGGAGGTGGCCGTCCGGCCGCCTCCCGTCGCCCGCTGTTCGCGCCGGTCGCCCGCCCTTCGCCGGGCGGCGCAACGCTCACGGGACGTTCCCCGGCAGGAAAGATCCACGGTGGCGTGGGCACGTCCGGCAGGGCGACAACACGGGTATGCGTGTCGTCATCGTGAGCGAGTCCTTCCCTCCCGACATCAACGGGGTGGCGCACTGCGCCCTGCAGACCGCGCGGCATCTGGCCGCCCGCGGCCACGAACCCCTCGTCGTCGCTCCGGCCACCGCCGACGGACCCGAGGCGGACGCCGGCGCGCCCTGCCCGGTGGTCCGGGTGCCCTCCCTGCCGCTGCCCGGCTACCCGCAGGTCCGGGTCGCGCTGCCCACCCGCCGCGTCCTGCGGGCCGTGGCCGCGCACCGGGCCCACGTCGTCCACCTGGCCGGCCCGTTCGTCCTCGGCGCTCGCGGCGTGGCGGCCGCGGCCCGGCGCGGCATCCCCGCCGTCGCCGTCCACCAGACCGACCTGGCCGGCTACGCGCGTACGTACCTGGGGACGGGCCAGGCCGCGGCCTGGCGCCGCATCCGCAGCGTGCACACCGCGGCCGACCTGACCCTGGCGCCGTCCAGCGCCGCCCGGCGCGACCTGGAGGCACACGGGGTGCCCCGGGTCCGGCTGTGGCCGCGTGGCGTGGACGGCGACCGGTTCCGGCCCGGGCGGCGCGATCCGGCGCTGCGCGCGAAGCTGGCGCCCGCCGGGGAGCTGCTCGTCGGCTACGTGGGGCGGCTCGCGCCCGAGAAACACGTGGAACTGCTGGCCCGCACCTGCGGCCTGCCCGGCGCGCGGGTCGTCGTCGTGGGGGACGGGCCGAGCCGCGACACACTGGAGGGCGCGCTGCCCGGCGCCGTCTTCCTCGGCCGCCGGACCGGCGACGAACTCGCCCGGATCTTCGCCTCCTTGGACGTCTTCGTGCACACGGGCCCGCTCGAGACGTTCTGCCAGACCGTGCAGGAGGCCATGGCCAGCGGGGTGCCCGTGGTCGCCCCCGCCGTCGGCGGGCCCCTGGACCTCGTCGCCCACGGCAGGACCGGGCTGCTGGTGCCGCCGGGCGACGCGGACGCCGTACGGGACGCCGTGTGGTCGCTGGCCGCCGACCCGGCGCTGCGGGCCGCCTACGGAGCCGCCGGCCGCGCGGCTGTCGCCGGACGGAGCTGGGAGGCCGTCGGGGACCAGCTCGTGGAGCACTACGCAGACGTGCTGCGGGCCAGGACGGTGGTCGCGGCATGAGCGGGGGCCTGTGCATCGTCCGGCTCGCGAACTTCGTGGCGGCCCCCTCCGGCGGACTGCGCACCGCGCTGCGCGAGTTGGGGGCCGGATACGCGGCGGCCGGCCACGTTCCCGTGCTGATCGTGCCAGGGCACCGCTTCTCCGACGTGGAGAGCCCCCAGGGCCGCGTCCCGACCCTGCCGGGGGCCGCTGCCCGAGGTCGTCGGGGCGGCGGGCGCCGTGGCGGGGGACAGCGGCGCCTCGTTCGCGACCGCCGTCCAGGAGGTCCTGGGCCGGCCGGTGCGCCGGCGCCGCCAGGCGGCACGCGCGCGTGCCGCCTGCTTCGGCTGGGACACCGCGGTCCGGGCCTTCCTGGCCTCCCACGAAGCACCGGCGCGCACACCCGGGAGGGGTGCGGTGTGACGGCCCCGCGGTGCGCGGTGAGCGAGGTACCTATCGACACATATCGTTGAACGATCCCGCGATACCCATGTTGTTTCGTCCCTCCATGTGCGCTTGAATGCGGCCGTGGCCACGGAAGAACTGCACGCACTCGCCGACGACCGCCCCCTCCTGGGGCGCACCAGCACCGCCGAGCGCGTCGCGGACATCCTCAGGAGCCGGATCGCCGACGGCTTCTTCCCTCCCGGGACGCGCCTGTCGGAGGACAGCATCGGAGGCGCCCTCGGCGTCTCGCGCAACACCCTGCGCGAGGCCTTCCGGCTCCTCACCCACGAACGGCTGCTCGAACACCGGCTCAACCGCGGTGTCTTCGTCCGCGTTCTGAGCGTCGACGACGTCGAGGACATCTACCGGATCCGGCGCATGATCGAATGCTCCGTCGTCCGCTCGCTCGGCGAACCCCCTTACGCGCTCGACACGGTCGCGGAGGCCGTCGCCGACGGCGAGCGCGCCGCCGCGGCCGGGGAGTGGAAGGGCGTGTCGACCGCCAACATCCACTTCCACCGCGAGCTCGTCGCCCTCGCCCGCAGCGAGCGCACCGACGAGCTGATGCGCAGCGTCCTGGCCGAGCTGCGGCTCGCCTTCCACGTCGTGGACGACCCGCGCGGCCTTCACGAGCCCTACCTCGCCCGTAACCTGCGGATCGTCGAGATGCTGCGCCAAGGGCACAAGGACGCCGCCGAGACGCTGCTCGCCGACTACCTCGACGACTCCCGCGACGGGCTCGTCGAGGCGTACGGGCGGCGGGTCCCGGCCGGCCGGTGACCGCCCGGCGCCCCCGTCGCATCTGCGTCGTTTCGACCGGTGTCAGACCCAGCGCCTAGTCTGTGCTCCGTGACTTCGCCTGCCACCACGGAATCCGTTCCGCCCCAGCTCAGCGCGGGGCCGCGCCCCGCGCCGGGGCCGGCCGCCGACGAAGGGCTCGCGCGGCGGCTGCGCGCGCTCGCCTGCACCGCCCCGCTGCACGACCTCGACGTGCGCAAGGCCAACCTCGCGGGCGAGTACTCGACGTACGGCATGGCCGAGGTGGCACTCTCCGCGATCGACCTCGTCACCCTGAACATGGACTTCGACACCGGCGCCGACCACGAGCAGATAGTGGCCCGCCTGGAGCCGCGCATCGCCGCGCAGGCGCCGCAGCGGCCCGCCGCCGAGCACGAGCGCGTCGCCCGCTGGGTCCTGGAGAACCTGATCAACGTCGGCACGGTGGACCGCGGTTTCCGCGCCGTGTACGGCACGTTCGCGACGGACGGCTCCTACGTGCGGCGCGACTACGACTTCAAGCTGATCGAGGAAGTCCCCGGGCCCGGCGGCAGCGTCTACCTGCGCACGACCGACGAAGCGGTCAACGTACTGGTGGGCGCCCTCGACACCGACGTCACCAGCGCCCAGATCGCCGCCGAGGTGAAGCTGGAGGTCCTGATCAGCCGCGGGCGCCTCGCGGACGCGCAACTCGCCGCCGAGCAGGCCCGGTACCGGACCGTGCAGTACTCGGAGACGCTGCGCAAGGCCCTGGACGCCACGCGGCGCAATGTCCGCGCCGTGGACTGGCTGCGGGCCGTCCCGGACATGATCGCCGAGGCGCTCGACCACGTCGCCGACCGCTACCGCCACGAGAACGCGATCCTGACGAACATCCGCAAGGCCAGGGACGAGTCCGAGGACCCCGAGCAGAAGCGGCGCGCCGCCGAGCTGGTCGACATCGTCAAGGACTGCATCCGCCGCCATACGCAGCTGCAGTCCCGCCTCCTCGAAGCGGGCCCCCTGTTCCGCGCCGAGCAGGACCGGCAGGCCTTCGCCACGCCGTCCGCGCGCGCCGGCCTCGACCTGTACGGACAGCTCGTCGCGCCCCTGCTGCCGCTGCCGGTGGAGCGCGCCCGCAAGGTGACCGACGCGTTCTTCGCGCACGGCACCGGACTGCGCACCCCCGTCTCCGTACGGGTCGGCGACCTCGTCGACATACTGCTGACCCCGCCCCTGGAGCGGGAGCACCTCGGCGCGGAGATGCCCGAGCCGGACCTCGTCGCCACCCCGGACGACAGCCGGTTCAGCGAGGAGCAGCTCGCGAGTGCCAAGGAGCTGCTCGACCTGCCCGCGGACGCGCCGCGCCGGCTGTCGGGGCTGCTGGCCGAGGCGCGGCGGCGCGACAGCGAACTGCCTTACCTGGTCGCCCTGTTGGCGGTGCACGCGGCCAGTCCACCGGTCGGCACCGCCTACCGTCAGGGCGAGGGCACCCTGCTGTTCGCCGTCGACGACGGCACCGAGCTCGACGACCCGGAGTTCGGCGGCGCCGACCTCATCGTGGGCACGGCCCTCCTCGACGCCGCCGGGATGGCGGCCGGCCGGACGGAGGCCGCGTGACGTACCAGGGACGGGCGGCGGACCCGGAGGGCGCCGCATGACACACCGAGAAGCGACCAAGGAGCACCGCCCGTGACCGAGTACCCCGAAGAGCACGCCGAACGGGGCGAGCCCGAGGCCGCCGGGGCGGGCATCACGAAGGCCCCGGCGCCGGTCACCCCCGCGGACGCGGCCGACGCGGCCCGGCTCGTCTCCTTCGGCCTGCAGCCGAAGCTGGCCCCCTCGCGCGACCAGGAGTACGGCGAACTGCTGCGGCGCTACCGCGAGGACCCGCCCTTCGCGCGCCTCGCCGACGCCGTCGCCACCGGCCTCGGACTCGTCGTCCTGGAGGTCTCCCCGCGCGCGGGCATGGCCGTGACCGCCGCCGAGGACTCCGTCTTCGCCGTCCGCATGGGCGACTACGCGCGGCGCACCGCCGCCGACTCCACCGACCGGTTCCTGCACGGCCTCGCCCACCTCGCTGTCGCCGCGCTCGCCTTTCCCCGCCCCGAGGACCTCGCCGACGACGGCTACATCGGCCGCGTCAGCGTCAACGGCGTGGACGGATTCGTCCGCCAGGCCTGCCGCAAGCTGGAGGAGCGGGCCGACGAGCAGGGCGAGAACACCGACCCGGCCACCGACGCGCCCGGCCTCGAAGCGGCCTGGCGGATCTGGGCGCGGCGCAGTGCCACCGGCGCCACCAAGGACGCGCGCCGCCTGGCCGGTTCGACGACCGGGATCGTCGCCAAGGCCGTCACGTTCCTGACCGACTCCGGGTTCCTGCAGAGAACCGGCGACGACGGCGGCGGCACGTACCGCACCACCGCCCGCTATCAGTTGCAGGTCCGGGACATGGCCGGCACCGCCGCCATGGCCGAACTCCTGGAGCTCGGGGTGGTACCGGTGACCGACGGTTCCGCGAGCCTGGTCCCGCCGATGGACGAGGACGCGGTGGAACTCGCCGACGCGGGCCTGCCCTTCCACTCCTGAACTCCTCGATCCTCCCGATCTCCCCGACTGCTCCGACCGACCGCCGCTCCGCCGCCGACCGCCCCTTCGAACGTCCGCACCTACCACGAGAGTCCGCCATGTACGAGCTGTCCCGGGTTCGCCTCTACTCCATCGGGCCGGCCGGTGCGCGCTACGCCGACACCGTGCTCGACCTGCGAGGCGTCGGCGCGCCCGTCCCCGACCCCGCGCCCGCCCAGGCGGAGTTCTTCGCGGACGAGCCCGTCGGCCCGCCGCGCCGCCCGGCGCCGGCCGGTGTGCTCTTCCTGGAGAACGGCGGCGGCAAGTCGGTCCTGCTCAAACTGATCTTCTCCGTGATGCTGCCCGGCCACCGCAACACCCTGGGCGGCGCCAGCTCCGGTGTGCTGCGCAAGTTCCTCCTCGCCGACGACTGCGGACACGTCGCCCTGGAATGGCAGCACACGCGCACCGGTGAGTGCGTCGTCGTCGGCAAGGCCAGCGAGTGGCGCGGCCGGCAGGTCTCGAACGACCCGCGGAAGTTCGCGGAGGCCTGGTACTCGTTCCGGCCGGGCCCCGGGATGAGCCTCGACTCGCTGCCCGTCGCCGAGTCGACGGCCGTCCGCTCCACCACCGAGGGCGCCTCGGGCGCGCAGGGGCGCCGGCGCACCATGAAGGGCTTCCGGGACGCGCTGACCGAGGCCGGTAAGGCCTACCCCCACCTCGAAGTCCACTGGGAAGAGATCCACGACCGGTGGAACGAACACCTCGGTGACCTCGGACTCGACCCCGAACTCTTCCGCTACCAGCGCGAGATGAACGCGGACGAGGGGGAGGCCGCCGGTCTCTTCGCGGTCAAGAAGGACTCCGACTTCACCGACCTGCTGCTGCGCGCCGTCACCGACACCCGCGACACCGACGGCCTGGCCGACCTGGTCGGCGGGTTCGGCAACAAGCTGGGGCGGCGGGCCGAGCTGATCGCCGAACGCGACTTCACCGCCGGCTCCGTCGATCTGCTCACCCGGATCGTCGACGCCTCCCACACGCGGGCCCGCGCGCGTGACATCCATGCCGCCGCCGAGCGCCGCACCCGCACGCTCGCCCGGCGCCTGGCCGCCCGGGCGGGCGTCGAGCGCGAGCGCGCCGGAGACCTCGCCCACCAGGTCACCGCCGCCGCGCACACCGTCACCGAGGCCGAGTCCGCCCGCGAGCGCAGCGCCCTCATCGCGGCCGAACTCGCCTACCGGCACGCCTCGCTGGCGCTCGCCGGCGCCGAGAAGGCCGCCGCCGCGCAGAAGCGCGAACTGGCCGACGCCCGTACCCTGCACTCCGCGTGGCAGGCCGCCGAGGCCGTGCTGCGCCACCGCGCCGCCGCCGACCGCACCGCGCGCGTGGCCGCCGCCATCCGCGAGGCCGAGCGCGACGCGGCGCCCGCGCTCGCCGCCCGCTCCCAGGCCGCGGCCGAACTGGTCCGGGCCCTGCACAGCGCCGCCGAGAAGGCCGAGAGCCACGCCAACGAGGAGGAGGAACGCTCCGCCGTCCTCCAGGAGACGGGCGAGACCGCGCACCGCGACGCGACCGTCGCCGCCACCGAGGCGCAGCGCGCCCGCAGCGAACTCGGCCATCTGCGTCAGCGCCTCACCGAGGTCGAGCAGGAGACCGCCGAGGCCGTCCGCGCCGGCTGGCTCGACGACAGCGCGCCCGACGCCGACCCGGCCCGCGCCGCCCTCGCCGCGAGCGACGCGGAGAAGACGGCCGTAGCCGCCTGGGACACCGCCCGCGAAGCCGCCCACCGCGCCACCGAGCACGCGCGCGAAGCCACCGGCGTGGAGGCCCGCGCCGAGCTGACCGCGGCCCGCGCCGCCGACGCCGCGGGCGCGGCGGAGCAGGCGTACCAGGGCGAGGAGCGGGCCGCCGCGGCCCTGGCGGGGGAGGAGCGCCTCGCCGAACTGCTGGGCGTGGACGGCCCGTCGGACCGGCCGGCCGAGGCCGACGGGCCCGTCGCCCCGCTGACCGCCGAGGACCTCGACCGGGCCGCCGACGACCTGGCCACCCTGCTCGACAACTCCGTCACCGCCGCCGAGCGACAGCTGTTCGAACTGCGTACCGCCGCCGCCGACGACGCCCGCATCCTCGGCGCGCTCGGCGACGGCGGGCTGCTGCCGCCCGGACCGGACGTGCTCGCCACCGTCGAGCACCTCGGCGAACAAGGCATCCCCGCCCTGCCCGGCTGGCGCTACCTCGCCCAGTCCGTCGACCCCGTCGACCACGCGCGCGTGCTCGCCGCCCGCCCCGAGCTGGTCGACGGCGTCATCATCACCGACCCGGCCTCCCACGCCCGGGCCCGGGAGGTCCTCGCCGGCGCCGCCCTGCTGCCGCGCTCCACCGTCGCCGTCGGCACCGCGGCCGCGCTCCTCGCCCCGACACCGGCACAGGACGCCTCGGACGACGGCGTCTTCCTCGTCCCGCCGAACCCGGCCATGCACGACGAGCACGCCGCCGACGAGGAACGGCAGGCCCTGCGCGTCCGCGCCGCCCAGCGCGACGAAGCCATCCGCACCCTCGTCGGACGGCTCGCCAAGGACCGCGAGCTGGCCGCCCGCCTCACCTCCTGGCGCGCCGGGTGCCCGGCCGGCCGCCTCACCGAACTCGCCGAGGCCGCCCGGCAGGCCCGGGCCTTCGCCGAGGAGGCCGAGGCCGAACTGGCCGAGGCCCGCACCGTCCGCGCGGAGGCCGACGAGGCCGCCGCCGAGGCGCTCCGGGTACGGGACGAGCGCCAGGAGGCCGCCCAGCGCGCCCGCCGCGCCGCCGACGCCCTCGCCGGACTCGCCTACCGGCTGCGCGAACGCGCCGCCTGGCAGGCCAAGGTGCGCGAACTCGCCGACGAGGCGGTCGCCTCGGAGGCCCGCGCCCAGACCTGCCTGGAACACGCTCGCGCCGCCGACGAGGACCGCCGCTCCGCCCAGCGCTCCGCCGACGACACCCGCCGCACCGTCCGCGCGCTGCGCGCCGAGCGCGCCGAGATCGCCGGCGCCCCCGACGACGTACCCGAAGGAGAGACGCCCAAGGCGTCGCTGCCCGCCCTGCGCGAGGCCTACCGCGCCGCGTCCCAGCTGTACGAGAAGGTCGGCGTCGGCGCCGACCTGCGAGCCGAGCAGGCCCGCGCCGAGAGCGACGAGTCGGCCGCCCTCACCGAACTGGGCCGGCTCAGCAACAAGGTGCGCACCCGCGCCGCCACCCTGCTCGAATCGTCCGACGGGGCCGACGGACCGTCCCGGCAGGCCGCCGCCGCCCGCGCCGAGGAACTCGTCCAGCTCCTGGAGACCCGCGCCTCCACCGCCAGCGAGCATCTCGGCCGGCTGCGCGGCGAGGCCGAGCGGCACGCGCCCGAGGACGGCACGGCCCACACCGAGCTGCCCGAGGACCTCGTCCCCGCCGACACCGAGCACGCGAGCACCCTGCTGCGCACCGTCACCACCGAGCTCGCCGCGCGCACCGAGGCGTTGCGCACCGCCCGCGCCGCCCACGGCGAGCTCCTCGACGCCCACCGTGCCGCCGAGGACGGCACCGGCGGTTTCGACGAGACGGCCGCGCTCCTGCGCGACCTGCTGCGCGACCACGCCGACGACGAGCAGGAGGAGCCGGAGCCCTACCCGGGCACGCTGGAGGAGGCCCGCACCGCCGCCGCCGAGACCCGCCGCTCGCTGCGTGGCTGCGCGGCCGACCTGTCCGCTGCCGAGGCCGCCGTCCGCGAGGCGAGCGACATCCTCGTCCGGCACGCGAACTCCACCCGCTACGAGCAGGTCCGCACACCCGCCCGCCAGCAGATCCGCGAGCTGCCCGCCGCCGCGCTGCCGGAGCACGCCCAGCGCTGGGCGGACGCCTTCGCGCCCCGGCTGCGGGTCCTCACCGACGAGCTGGCGCAGCTGGAGCGCAACCGCGACTCGATCGTGGACCGGCTGCGCGGCCTCGTCGAGTCCTCACTGGCCACGCTCCGCTCCGCCCAGCGCCTGTCCCGCCTGCCCGAAGGGCTCGGGGAGTGGTCGGGGCAGGAGTTCCTGCGCATCCGCTTCGAGGAGCCCGACCAGGCCACCCTCACCGAGCGGCTCGGCGAGGTCATCGACGAGGCGACCCGCGCGGCCGTGAAGAAGAACTCCGACCTGCGCCGCGACGGCATGTCCCTGCTGCTGCGCGGGGTCGCCGCCGCCCTGGAACCCAAGGGCGTCGCCGTCGAGATCCTCAAACCGGACGCGGTGCTGCGCGCCGAGCGGGTGCCCGTCGGACAGATGGGCGACGTGTTCTCCGGCGGCCAGCTGCTCACCGCGGCCATCGCCCTGTACTGCACGATGGCGGCGCTGCGCTCGAACGACCGGGGCCGCGACAAGCACCGCCACGCGGGCACGCTCTTCCTCGACAACCCCATCGGCCGCGCCAACGCCACCTACCTCCTGGAGTTGCAGCGCGCCGTGTCCGACGCGCTCGGCGTGCAACTCCTGTACACCACGGGCCTGTTCGACACGACCGCGCTCGCCGAGTTCCCGCTCGTGATCCGGCTGCGCAACGACGCGGACCTGCGGGCCGGACTGAAGTACATCAGCGTGGAAGAGCACTTGCGCCCGGGGCTGCCGCAGCAGGATCCGGACGGGGAGACGGTGCACGGCGAGATCACGGCGACCCGGATGTTCAAGCGCCCCACCGAGCCCGCCGAGCCCACGGTGCCCGCCGCCCGGACCGGAACGGCCGCGCAGGACGCCTGACCGGCCGCCGGGCGGCACGAGGCCGCCCCCGGAGCCACGCGAGAAGGCCCCCGGTGCGCGCGGGGGCCGTGACGGCCGCGCCCCCGCCACCTGGCTCACGTATGCGTCAGCTGCCCCGCCCCACCGCGCCCCCGTATCCCCTCCGGGGCCCGCCGCGCCGACCGGCGGGCCCGGCGGCGCTCCTTGCGCAGCTGCCGCGCGGTGCTGGCCGGGGCCGAGATGACTCCATGCCGCTGGTTCCACACCTGGCGCGTGACCCAGACGTCGAGCACGCTCCACGTGGCCACCACCGTGCTTGCCACACTGCTGAGCACCATGGGGAACGCCAGCCAGGAATCGGCGAGCGTGCACAGGAAGGCGACCATCGCCTGGATCAGCGTGATCGCGCTGATCAGGACGGCCCGCACCGCCGCCGTACGCACCGGATCGGGCATCCGGCGCCGCTCGGCCGGCTCCTCGACCCACAGCTGCCGCCGCTCCGCCGTCTCACTCATCACGTCACTCCCCGCCGCTCCCAGGCCCTCGACCCGGTGCCCCCGCACCGGCCTGCACAGTGACTGCCCGGTTTGCTCCGCTTGATGTCACCTGTCGGTGCCGGCGCCGCGCTGCACGTACATCCTGAGAGGAAGACGGACGGCGCCCCGGAAAGATTCCCGAATTCGGACAACTGCCCTGATGTAGCGGCAGGAAGCAGAGGTTTCCGGCCAACTGCCGTGGTGAGTCGTCCGATAATGATCGACGTTCCGCGCGGCGATCCCGGGATGCAATCTCCCGCAATGCCCGGACAACTCGGGACGCCCATGGCCGCGCGGGGGGAAACAGCATCCGGACAGGCCTTCGAGTTGCTCCTGTCTCAGTAGTAGGCTCGCGCCGTTTGTTGCCGTACATGTGTGCCCCTGACCACACGGGGCCGATCTGGGGGAGGCCATGCGCTTTCGCGGGAAGTCCATCCGCCGGAAGATCGTGGCGTTGCTGCTGGTGCCGCTCCTGTCGCTGACGGCGATCTGGGCCTTCGCCTCGGTGATCACGGGGCGCGACGCGATGCAGCTGCTCTCGGCGGGCAAGGCGGCCGACGCGCTCGGCTACCCGCTGGTCTCCACCGCCCGCGCCCTCCAGGCCGAACGCCGCCAGACTTTGGTCTACCTGGCCGACCCCCGTGCCTCCGAGGCCCAGTCCGACCTGCGCACCCGGCGCTCGGCCGCCGACGAACAGATGTCCCGCATCCGGCAGCGGGCCGCCGACACGGACCTGCGCGCCGACCTGAACGGCGACGCGCGCGGCGCCCTGGACGCCGCCGTCGAGGGCTTCGAAGGCATCGAGTCGCTGCGCCGGAACGTCGACGAAGGAACCGTCACCCGGACCCAGGCCCTGGACTTCTACAACCGCCTGATCGCGCCCACCGGCGACTTCCTCCTCGGCCTCACCGCCCTCGACGACTCCGCGGTGGAACGCCAGGGCCGGGCCGTCGCCGGGCTCATCGAGGCCCGCGAACTGCTCTCCCAGGAAGACGCGCTGGTCGGCTCGGGCCTCGTCGCCGGCCGACTCGGCCAGGAGGAGCTGCGCCAGATCTCCGACCTGGTCGCGCAGCGCACCCTGCTGTACGACACACACCTCGCGATGCTGCCCGCCGACGAACGGGCCCGCTACCAGCGGTACTGGAGCGGCCCCGACACCAACCCGCTGCGCACCGCCGAGAAGGCCGTCGTGACCGGGACACCGGGCGCGCCCAAGGGCGTCACCGCGGCCGCCTGGGACCGGTCCTCACAGCAGGTCCTCGACGCACTGGCCGACCGGGACACCGCGGCCGCCGAGCGTTACCAGGACCGGGCCCGCCCGATCGCCCTCCAGGTGTTCCTGCGGGCCGGCGTCGCCGGCGTCCTCGGCCTTCTCGCCCTGCTCGTCTCCCTCTTCCTCTCGGTCCGCATCGGCCGCGGCCTCGTCCGCGACCTGCGCCGGCTGCGCCTGGAGGCCCACGAGGCCTCCGGTGTCCGGCTGCCGGGCGTGATGCGCCGTCTCGCCGCCGGCGAGGTGGTCGACGTGGAGACCGAGGCCCCGCGGCTCGAATACGGCAAGGACGAGATCGGGCAGGTCGGCCAGGCGCTCAACACCCTGCAGCGCTCGGCCGTCGAGGCGGCCGTCAAACAGGCCGAGCTGCGGCGCGGTGTCTCCGAGGTCTTCGTCAACCTCGCCCGGCGCAGCCAGGTCCTGCTGCACAAGCAGCTGACCCTGCTGGACGCCATGGAGCGCAGGACCGACGACACCGACGAACTCGCCGACCTGTTCCGCCTCGACCACCTGACCACGCGCATGCGCCGCCACGCCGAGGGCCTGGTGATCCTCTCCGGCTCCGCCCCGTCCCGGCAGTGGCGCAAGCCCGTGCAGCTCATGGACATCGTGCGCGCCTCCGTGGCCGAGGTCGAGGACTACGAGCGCATCGAGGTCCGCCGCCTGCCCCGCATCGCGGTGACCGGCCCCGCCGTCGCCGACCTCACCCACCTGATCGCCGAACTCCTGGAGAACGCCACGGTGTTCTCCCCGCCGCACACGGCCGTCCAGGTCCTTGGGGAACGCGTCGCGAACGGCTTCACCCTGGAGATCCACGACCGCGGGCTCGGCATGGCCCCCGACGGCCTCCTCGACGCCAATCTGCGGCTCGCCGAGACCCCCGAGTTCGAACTCTCCGACACCGACCGGCTCGGCCTCTTCGTCGTCAGCCGCCTCGCCCAGCGCCAGAACGTCCGCGTCTCCCTGCAACCGTCCCCGTACGGCGGCACGACCGCGGTCGTCTTCATCCCGGACGCGCTGCTCACCGACGCGCCCGACACGGAAGGCGCCGGGTTCCGCCTCGACCGGCCCGACCCGGCGCGCCGCCCGGCCGTCCCCGGGCTCGGCACCTCCGACGGCCTGCCCGGCCTGCCGGCCTCGGTCCTCGACGGGCCGATCGAGCTGGAGGCCCCGCTGGCCACGGCCGACATGACCCTGACCGACTTCCCGGGCGCCCTGGGCGACGAGGACAGCGAGCGCGGGGCCCTGTTCCGTCCGCGCCGCCCGGTCGCCGGCCTCCCCGGCGAACAGCACCAGCAGGCCGACGAGCCCACCGCCGGCGGCCACGGTACGGAGCGCGACGGGCTGCCGGACGGCCTCGTGCCGCTGCCGCGCCGCCGCGCCCCCAAACTCGTCAGCTCGCACGGCAAGCCCGTCACCCGGACCCGGCCCGCCGCGCTCGACCGCGGCGCCCAGGACCCGGGGGAGCGGCACGACCGGGGCGGCGGCGACGCAGTGCGCGACCTCCCGCCGACGCCCCTGACCGACCTGCCGCGCAGGCGCGCGCGGGCCGCCGCGCCCGACGCCGTCGAACCCGCGGGCGCGGGACAGCCCGACGCCACGGCCGGCGGCCTGCCCCGACGGGTACGCCAGGCCAACCTGGCACCGCAGTTGAAGGACGGGCCCGACCTGCGCGCCGACCGCGCGACGGCCCGTGACGAGACCCTCTCCCCGACGCCCGCCGACCGGGACGCCGACGAGGTACGCAGCCGGATGGCCTCGCTCCAGCGTGGCTGGCGGCGCGGCCGCGAGGAGAACGCCGCGAGCGAAGACAGCGCTGACGGCACAGCACAGGGAACGACTTCTGAGGGGGACGGTCGATGACCGCACCGAAGACCACCGCGCACACCACGAACGGTGGTTCGCGGGAGCTCAACTGGCTCCTCGACGACCTGGTCGAGCGTGTCGCCAGCATCCACAAGGCGCTCGTGCTCTCCGGGGACGGGCTGCCGACAGGGGTCTCCAAAGACCTCAGCCGGGAGGACAGCGAGCACCTCGCCGCCGTCGCCTCCGGCTTCCACAGCCTCGCCAAGGGGGTCGGGCGCCACTTCGATGCGGGCGGGGTCCGCCAGACCATCGTCGAACTCGACGAGGCCTTCCTCTTCGTCACCGCGGCCGGCGACGGCAGCTGTCTCGCCGTCCTGGCGGACGCGGACTCCGATGTCGGCCTCGTCGCCTACGAGATGACTCTGCTGGTCAAGCGGGTGGGCGCACATCTGGGGACGGCTCCGCGCACGGAACATCCCGCCGGAGGGTAGTGGGTCGGCATGAGCGCAGACGGTGAGGGGACGCAGGAGACACACTGGTTCGACGACGAGGCCGGGCCCGTCGTCCGTCCGTATGCCATGACACGCGGCCGCACCAGCAGCGCGGGCCAGCACCGCCTCGACCTGATCGCGGTCGTCGTCGCGGAGTCCCGC
>NZ_JBEXOS010000020.1:0-100116 GCF_040611655.1 Streptomyces sp. NPDC006552 | reverse complement strand
TCCTGCGGGAGGTGTTCGAACTGGATGTCGGTGTGCAGGACGTACAGGATCCCGCACAACACCTGGCGGTCCGGGACCGGCAGGCGACCGGGGTACCGGAACCGCCGCTCCTTCTTCGGCAGCAGCGGCTCGATCCGCTCCCACAAGTCGTCCGGCACGATCCACGGTGAAGTTCCCATAGCCTGGCCAACGCTCAACTGCCCGGTCAGGCACGGCTACCAGGGGCGATGCACCTCATTGTGTTAGCCGTTCTTAGAGGCGTCGCAGTGCGCGAAATGGAGGACGTCCATCCAGTACGAGTCCTTGTAGAGCATCCGCGGCAGACCCATCCTTGTGGCGGTGCACGCGCAACCGGGCCGGCCGCACACTCCTCGAGGAGCGGCAGACGGCCGCCGTCGTTCGACACGGTCACACCGGTACCTGGCCTGCCTTCTCCTCCGGCCCTCGAGTGGTCGGCCGCGCGCGCCCCCAGGCGGCCAGCGGCTGGAGTGCGTCGTTGAGGCGTCTGCCGTCCTCGGTCAGTGCGTACTCGACGCGGGGCGGCACCTCGTCGTAGGAGACGCGGTGCACGACGCCGTCCGCCTCCAGCTCACGCAGGTGCGAGGCCAGCACTTTCTCGGTGATCCCCGGAAGCAGCCGACGCAACTCGCCGAAGCGACGGTAGGGATGCTCGTGGAGCGCCCAGAGGATCAGCACCTTCCACTTGCCGCCGATCACCTCCATCGCGGCGTCGATCCCGCAGACGTGTCCGTCTGGTGCGCCCGGCCGGTTCAGCGTCGTCATGCCCCACCCTTCTGACGTGCTCGCTCACCCCGGGGTAACCACCCACTGCCAAGTGCGTACTTGATCACCTCAGGCCCAGTGGCCAGCCTAATCGGCATGGCACAGAACACTGTTGAGAAAACCCCCGTCACGATGCTGGGCCTCGGCGCAATGGGCACCGCGCTGGCTCGCACCTGGCTTGCCGCCGGCCACCCGCTCACCGTCTGGAACCGCACCCCAGCCCGCGCCGCGGCACTCGGCGCCGAGGGCGCAAGGGTCGCGGACACCGCCGCCGAGGCGGTCGCGGCGAACACCCTGATCGTCGTTTGCCTGTTGGACGACACCTCGGTCGACGAGGCACTCGCCGATACCGACCTGGCCGGCAAGGACCTGGTCAACCTGACCACCAGCACCCCTGCCCAGGCCCGCGCACGCGCCGGGTGGTCCCGCAAGCGTGGAGCCCGCTACCTGGACGGCGGAATCATGGCTGTCCCTCCGATGATCGGCGTCCCGGAAGCCGCCGGTTATGTCTTCTACAGCGGCTCGCAGGAGCTGTTCGAACGACACCAGGAGACCCTGGCTGTCCCGGTCGGCACTACCTACGTCGGCGAGGACGCGGGATTCGCGGCCCTGCACGACGTGGCCCTGCTCAGCGCCATGTACGGGATGTTCGCCGGGGCCGCGCACGCCTTCGCCCTGATCCGTAAGGAGAACATCGACCCTGCGGCGCTCGCCCCGCTGCTCGCCGACTGGCTCGTCGCGATGGCCCCGGCAGTTCACCAGACCGCCGACCAGTTGCGGAGCGGCGACTACACCAAAGGCGTCGTCTCCAACCTCGCCATGCAGGCGGCCGGTACCCCGACCTTCCTGAGCACCGCCGAGCAGCAGGGTGTCAGCCCGGAACTGCTCAGCCCCTATTTCGAGCTGATGCGCCGTCGCCTGGCCGAGGGCAGCGGTGAGGAGGATCTGACGGGCGTGATCGACCTGCTGGTGCACTGACCAGCCACGCCACGCTGGGACCCTTCGTCCGCCCCTTCCGACCTGCGTGGAGGCGACCGGCACGCGGTGACGGGGAGGCTGTGCGGGCACTGCCTGGGGCCGATCGCCGAGCCGCAGGTGCCGATGGCGACCGGGGTCCTCATGGCCGCCACTATGGATATGGACCTGAACACCGTGGCCCGGCGCGACCGATTCGCGCCGATCGAGCCGAAGGAGGCCAGGGCCCGCGGTTCGTGTTGTGGCTGCTCGCGGACCTCTTGAACTCCCTGGTCGACAAGCCAGGGCACATCGACCAGCTGATCCGCGAGACCTCCGACTCCATGGGCCCCGAGCAGGACGGACACCCGACACGTACAGGGAAGAGGACTGGGAGGGGCAGGGATCGAGCGGGGGCCGGCCGAAGTACGGATCCCCAAGAGCGCGCTGGACGCGTTCGCTGTGACGCGGAACGTATGCACGGTGGCGCTGCACAGCTCTTTTAGATGGCGTGGTCTACATCGTCGGTCAGCGCAGCCGCGGTCAGGGTGAGGTGCTGGACCAGGACGGCAGCCGCGGTGTCGGCGTCGCGGGCCAGCACCGCCTCCTCCAGCCTGCGGTGTTCCCTGGCGCCGTCCCGGTCGGGGTCTCGGTGCGCCGACCAACGACGGGCCAGCTCGCTCTCGGTCCACAATCGGTCGAAGGTCTCCAGCAGCGCTCGGTTGTCACACCCCTCCAGCAACGTGCGATGGAAGACTCTGTGCGCTTCGGCCCACGCGGCGGTGTAGTACTCGCCCTCCTCCGGCGCGTATGCCGGTGTGCGCACCAGCCGATGGTGGGCGGCCCGCACGCGGGCCTCCCAGTCGACGTCGCCGCGCTCGATGGACATGCGCAGGACGACCGGTTCGACGGTCCGGCGGGCTTCCGCGATCTCCTGCCAGCGGCGGTCGGAGAAAGACGGCACGGCGAAACCCCGGTTGGGCAGCCTGTCGGCGAGCCCCTCGCCGACCACCCGCACAAGTGCCTCGCGCACCACGGCCAGACTCACGCCCTGTTCCTTGGCCAAGACCTGCGGCTTGAGAGGGGTGCCAGGGGGATGGTCTCCACGCATGATCGCGTCTCGCAGGTGTGTATAGACCTGCTCGGAAAGCATCTGCTTCCCCGACGAGGTCAAGGAGTGCGCCGTCTGAGCCATGGCCCCATCCTAGACGATCCCATCAATAATCGATTATTAGTGTTACTGTCGATTCTGCAGCTGGTCAGAACACGTCGATCAGCGCACCCCCGTCCGCAAAGGAACGACCCCTGTGCCTGCCAACGACCCCTTCGCCCGCCTCCCCCGGGCGGCCTCGTTCACCGTCACCAGCACCACCGTCACCGACGGCACCGCCTGGCCGCCCGAGCAGCGCTCCTCCGGCCTGCCCGGCGGGAAGGACACCTCCCCGCAGCTGTCCTGGAACGGCGCCCCGGACGGCACCAGGAGCTACGCCGTCACCGTCTACGACCCCGATGCCCCCACCGGGTCCGGGTTCTGGCACTGGGCGGTCGCCGACATCCCCGCCACCGTCACCGAGCTGCCCGAGGGCGCCGGCGACGACACCGGCGCACAACTACCTGAAGGCGCCTACCAGTTGCCCAACGATGCCCGCGTGTCCCGTTACATCGGCGCCGCCCCGCCGGCCGGACACGGCCCGCACCGCTACTTCGTCGTCGTGCACGCCCTCGACATTCCCTTGACCGGCGTCCCGGCCGACGCCACACCGGCCGTCCTCGGCTTCACCATGGCCGGACACACCCTTGGACGCGCGGTGTTGACCGTCACCGCCGAGACACCCGCCTGACGACGCCACCCGACCCCTGGAGACACCACCGCCATGCACCTCGACACCCGCCCCCACTCCGCCCGTACCGACGACGGCCCGATGGACCTGAATGCCGTCCGTGACGTCAGCCGTGCCATCAGCGCCGCTCACCTCTTCATATACCTCGTCCCCGAGACCGCCGAGGAAGCCGCCGAACTCGGCGTGACCGACCGCGGACCGGCGTATCTGGCCTACCGGTCGGCCGCGATGGGCGCGGTTCCGTGGCAGGTCACCCTCGCGGCCTTCTACAACTTCAGCCCGCGCGCAGTGCGGGCCATGGCAGGCGTATGGGACGCCGCCCCGCCCGAGCAGTGGCAGGCCGCCCGCTTCATGGCCGCCGGCCGGGCAATGCGGCGCGTCGACGTACATCTCCCCGACGACCACGTTGCCGAGGCGCGCTCGCTGATCGACCCGGTCGTCGCCGGTGCCGACTACGCCGGCAAAGTACTGGCCGCCGCGAACGCCTCGATCCCGCTTCCCCCCGACCCGCTCGTCGCACTCTGGCAGCAGATCACGGTGGCGCGCGAGTGGCGCGGCGACGCCCATCTCGTCGTACTCGCCGACAACGGCCTCGGGCCGTGCGACTGTCTCGTCCTGCACACCGCGACCGGCAGCCTCCCGACAGCTCTCGCGCGAACGACCCGCCAGTGGGACGACGGGGAGTGGAGCGCGGCCACGGCACGCCTCGTCGCGCGCGGCTGGCTCGACTCCCACGGCGTGGTCACCGACACCGGCAGCGCGGCACGCGAGCGCATCGAAGTGGAGACCGACGAGCACTGCGCCACGCTCTGGGCACCGATCGGCAACGCAGGCGCCCGCCGCTTCGCCTCGCTCATCGCGCCGATCACCGACGCGTTCACCGCAGCAGGGACGTTTCAGGCTGTTCACGGACAGTCTGAGCTCACATAGACGGCTGTATCCGCGAGGGCCGCGAGCGACAGGTGGGCACCGCCTTACGCGGCCCGGCCGGCCGTGAAGTACTCCAGCCCGGTCGCTCGCCGCCGCAGGACCTCCTTCGCATCGGCCACGGCCTGCTGAGCTCTCTCCACCCCGGCGCCACGTCCTTCTGGGTGCACCGCCGCAGCTCTCTGCCGCGCTTCCAGGAGCGCTGGATCGACGGCAGCCCCCACCCCCGTGGCATCTGGGTCGACAACGACCCGACACTTCCACGGCGGCCAACACCTCAAGCCTGACCAACAGGATCGACCCAGGCAATTCGGCGGGACCGTCACCCTCAAGAGGGTGCCTTCATGTCTCTGCGGGACGGAACTTACGGTTTGTGGGTTACCCAGAGCAGTTCCGCCGGCCAGCGGTGTGCCCGGTCGGGTGGGTCGATTTCGTTGTAGGCGTTGGGTGTTCCGAGCTCGGGCCGGGGCTCGATGAGGTCGTCGATGACGAGACCCGCGCCACGCAGGACCCTGACCCAGTCGCCGTAGGTGAGCTGATAGCTGGTCGCGCCGTCGCCTTCGGCAATGGCGTTCAGCCCGAAGTAGTCCTGCTGCAGCTGAGCCCACCGAAGTCGCAGAAGACCAGGTCGAAGCTCTCGGCGGCAAAGGGAAGTCGCTCGGCGGCGCCTTGCACCAGCGGGTAGCGGGCCGCTCCCATACCGCGGGCCGCCGCGACGAGTTGGGCTTCGGACAGGTCGAGCCCGACCACGGTAGCGCCCTCGGCGGCGAGCGCCCTGGACCACTGGCCGGCGCCGCAGCCGAGTTCGAGGACACGCTTGCCGGTGACGTGGCCCAGGGCGCGCAGGTGCGCGTCGGGGATGGAGTACATGCCCCACAGCCTGGGTGCGGCGCCGATGTGCGGGTCGTGCTCGTGCTGGTAGGCGCTGCTGATCCGATTCCAGAGCGGCCGGTTGGCGGGGATGCTGCCGACACTGCCGACTTGGCCTTGTCGAACGTGCCCCTACCGCAAGCGAGCTGCTTGAAAGTGGATGGCAATGTACTGACCTCGGACTCATGCTGACCCCTTGCTGACTCAGCGCCCGTGATGATGGATCTGGATGTCGGCCGCACCGAACGACACCGCCGGTCGACGGCGGCGGCCGAGGGTGGCCGGCGGCTGCGGGTCGAGTGCCTCGACCCGCGCGTGAGCAGGGATTATCCTGGGAATGGGTCAGGATCATGACAGAGACCCTCGCCACCACGCCCCGCCCCGCTCACCCGGTCCGCCAACTCCTCGCCGCCTCCGTCGGCAACGCCGTCGAGTGGTACGACTGGTACGCGTACACCTTCCTGGCCACCTACATCGCCGACCAGGTCTTCCCCAAGAGCGCGGGCACCTCGCTCGTCCCGCTGCTGTCCACCTTCGCCGTCTTCGCGGTCGGGTTCTTCATGCGGCCCGTGGGCGGGCTGTTGATGGGAGCCGTCGCGGACCGGCGGGGGCGGCGGGCCGCGCTGACGGTGACGATCCTGTCGATGGGCGGCAGCAGCCTGCTGGTCGGCCTCACGCCGACGTACGCCGCCGTCGGCGTCCTCGCCCCGGTCGTGCTGGTCCTGGCCCGGCTGCTGCAAGGGCTCTCGGTGGGTGGCGAGTTCGCGGCCTCCACGACGTTCCTGGTGGAGTCGGCCGGGCCGGGGCGCCGCGGGTTGTTCTCCTCCTTCCAGTACGTGTCCACCTCCCTGGGCCAGCTCGCGGCCTCCGGCCTCGCCGCGCTCCTGGTGGCCGCCCTCGGCGACGGGCAGATGGAGGGCTGGGGGTGGCGCGTGCCGTTCCTCGTCGGGGCGCTGCTCAGCCTCGTCGGGTTCTGGATCCGGCAGGGCGCCCAGGAGACGCGCAGCCAGGACCTGACGGAGTCCGGTGCGCGGCCCGGCCTCTTCGACGCCCTGCGCCACCACCCGCGCGAGTCGCTGCTGATCTGCGGGATCACCGCGGGCGGCACCCTCGCGTACTACACGTGGACCTCGTACCTGCCGACGTACGCGGAGCTGAACACCGGTATCAGCAAATCCGACGCGCTGCTCGCCGGGACCGTCTCGCTCGCCTTCTTCACGCTGCTCCAGCCGGTCGGCGGGCTGGTCTCGGACCGCTTCGGCCGCAAGCCGCTGCTCCTCTTCTTCGGCGTCGGCTTCGCCCTGCTGAGCGTGCCGCTGCTGCACTCGCTGACCGGCTCGTTCGGCTCACTGCTGCTCACCCAGTGCGCGGGCATGGTGCTGCTGACCGGCTTCACGTCGATCTCGGCGGCGGTCAACGCGGAGGTCTTCCCGGCGCGGGTCCGGGCGGCGGGGATCGGCTTCCCGTACTCGCTGACGGTCGCGCTTTTCGGCGGCACGGCCCCGTACGTCGGCACGCTCTTCAAGGAGTGGGGGCACAGCGGTCTCTTCCCCTGGTACGTCGCCGCGCTCTGCCTGGTCTCGTCCGCGGTGTACCTGCGCCTCCCGGAGAGCGCCCACCGCGAACTGGAGCGCTGAGCGGGGCAGCGGGGGCACGTGGCGTCCCAGCCGGGTGTTCCAGGATGCCCACGTCCTCGCAGGTCGCAGGGGCTTTCCGCGTTCCGGCGTCCCACGTTGCCGGGAAGTTGTGGCAGCGCGCACGAGGTGCCCGGCATGCTCGGGCCGTTCCCACGTGAGGCGTGGGGACGGCCTCGCCTCACCTCCGCACCGGCATCTCAGGAGTTCCGTCATGTCCCGTTCCGCCCTCACCCCGTGCCGCCGTACGGCCGGCGTGGTCAGCGCCGCCTTACTGTCCCTGGGACTGCTGACCGCGTGCGGTTCCGGGTCCCCGGACACCGCCGCGTCGCGTCCCCCCGCCTCCGCCTCCCGGACGGCCGGGGCGCCCACCGGCTCGCCCGACGCGGGCGCCAAGGGCTCCGCGAAGCTGTCCGAGGCCGAGGGCGGTGAGCTGAACCTCCAAGGGGGCGACACCCTCGTCCCCCGGCAGTTCCGGCTGAGCCTCGACGGTGGCACCGAGACCCTCACCGAGGTCTCCGGGCTGACGGTGGACCAGCCCACGCAGCAGTTCCCCTCCGACGGCTACCGGCTCGTCCCCGGAGAGCAGCAGCACGCGGGCACCGTGACCGTGGTCCGCGGCGCCGAGCGGTCTCAGCAGTTCACCGACCTCATCGAGGGCAGGACCCGGCCCGCGACCGCCTCCATCGACCAGTTGGACTTCGAGGGCGCCATGACGAAGCGGATGACCCTGCAAGAACCCACGGTCAGCAAGGTGGAGAACGGCGACGCACAGAGCGTCACGCTCCACTTCACGGGCCTGACCATCAGCTGACCGGCCGTTCGGACCGGGTCGCGCCGTGCGCGGTATCGGGTGGGTCAGCGGTGGGCCCGGGTGCCGGTCGGATCGAGGAGTTCCTGGATGCGCGGGCCCACGTCGTGCGGGCTCTGTGCCGCCGTCCGGAAGGGGACGCGCACGTCCTGGTGGGTGGCGGCGCGTTCCAGGCGCAGGACGAGCCCGGTGCGGTCGAGCCGCAGGGGCCGGACCGCCACGACCCCGGTGAGCGCGTCCGCCCGTGCCGGCCGGGCGAGTTCGGCCAGGAGGTCGGCGTGCCCGGTGTCGAGGTGGTCGAGGAGCTCCGCCTCCTGGGCGGCCAGCGGGTCGGGCGCGGCGGCCCCGAGGGCGGCCGCGTCGAGGGTGCGGACCGTGTCGTCCTCGGAGAGTGCGGCCCGCGCGGGGCGCAGGACGAGCGTGCCGGGGCCCGCGGGGGTGAGGCGGCCGCTGAGCGCGAGCCGGGCCCGGACCCGCTCCCGTACGGCGACCGGCGCGACGTCGGTGACCTCGGCGTACACGGCGAGCCCCGAGTGGGGCGCGGCGGCGAGCGCGGCGGTGAGCCGGGGGTCGGCCGGGTCGAGCAGCAGCAGGCGGGCGGCCGCGTCCACCGCGTGCAGCACGACGTGGTCGAAGCGGTCCTCGGTGGCGGTCGCGGTCAGCGCCAGGGAGCCGGCGGCGGCGAGGATCGTCCGCGCCCGCTCGGCGTCGGTAGGGGTCGGGGGCGTGACGGGGTCGGCCATGTCCATTCCTGGATCCTCTCCTCCGGACTAGGTAAGGGTTACCTTACTTACCTGGTCCCCGCCGGTGCACCCCCGGGGTTGGCGCCCTCCTCCCGGGACGTGAAGGCGAGCCGGGCCAGCCGGACGCCGCCGCGCAGCCGGACCCGCAGGTCGCGCACTCCGGCGGCGGTGAAGTCGGCGTGCAGCGTGACGTAGTCGTACGGGCCGCCGGTCGCCGGGACCGTCACCACGCACCCCGCGCCCAGCTCGACGACGCCCTCACCGGCCGCCTCCACGCGCACGCCGGTCACCCCGCCCTCCCCGAAGTCGCAGCCCTGGTAGAGGAGTTCGCCCGCACCGTCGACCGGCGTGACCGCGTCGCCCGACACCTTCGTGCGGTCCACGATCTCGGTGCCATGCTGGTCGTCGTAGGCGGCCGCGTCCAGACCATGGCTGCGCACCGGGCGGGGCGCCGGCTCGTCGCCCTCGACGGTCAGCCGCGTGGAGTGCCGGATGTCCGCACTGGAGGCGCCGAGGAGCAGCTCGTACGTCCCCGAGGTGACGCTCCAGCGGTCGCGGGCGACATCGTGGTGGCCGAGGTCGGTGAGCGGCACGGTGAAGGTGACGCGCTCGGCCGCGCCGGCGGCGAGGGTGAGCCTGCGGTGCGCGAGGAGCTGGCGGCGGGGCCGGGGCACGGCCGCGCCGAGCGGGCGGACGTAGAGCTGCGGCACCTCGTCGGCGGTGCGCGGGCCGGTGTTGGTGAGGGTGAAGGTGAACTCCAGCCGCTCGCCGTCACGGGTCACGAACGGGGCGGTATAGCCGAACGCGCTGTACGACAGGCCGTGCCCGAAGGGGTAGAGCGGGGTGCCCTCGAAGTAGAGGTAGGTCTGGCGGGAGCCGATGATGTCGTAGTCGAGCAGGGCGGGCAGGTCGCTGTCGGCCGCGTACCAGGTCTGAGGGAGGCGCCCGGCGGGGCTGACGTCGCCGGCGAGGACCCGGGCGAGGGCGCGGCCCGCGGCCTGGCCGCCGTGCGCGGTCCACAGCAGCGCGGGCAGCGCGGCGTGGGCGTCCGGGACGGCGTACGGATAGGAGCTGACCAGGGCGAGGACGGTGTCCGGCCGGGCCGCGCGGGCCGCGCGCCACAGCCGGTCCTGGTGCGGGGGCAGGGCGAGGGTCGTCCGGTCCTCGGTCTCGCGGCCGTTGATGTGCGGGTCGTTGCCCGCGACGACGACCACCACGTCCGCGTCGGCGGCGGCCCGGGCCACGGCGTCCTCGCCGCGTTCGACGTACTCGACCGAGAAGACGGTGCCTTCGTCGGCAACCTCCACCCCGTCGGCGGCGACTGACACGTACCGACCCGTCCCCGCGTGCCGCAGGAGGTGCCCGTCCCCGTGCGGCCGCAGCGTGAACGTCTCCTGGACGACCCAGCCGCCGGGCTGCTCGGCCGAGGCGCGCACACGGCCGTCCCCGGCCACCGACAGGTAGCGGCCGTCGGGTGCGCGCAGGGTCAGGACGCCCGCGCCCCAGTCGGCCAGGGCGAGTTCGGTGCCGTCGCCGGGCACGGTGGTGAGGGGCGGCAGGTCGGTGCGGCCGGTGAGCAGGGCGGGGTCCAGGGCGGGGCCGCCACCGTGCCCGGGCTCCTCCCGCGGGGCGTCGGGGACGTGCAGCGTGCCCGCGGCGCAGCGCAGCCGCACCCGGTCCACGCCCTCGGCGAAGGTGACGCGCTCGGCGCCGAACCTCTCGCGCAGGCCGTCGAGCGGGGTGGAGCGGTGCAGGAGGGTGCCGCTGTACCAGTCCGTCTTGCAGGCGTCGGCGAGCAGCCCGACCACCGCGATCCGGGCGTCGGCGGGCAGGGGCAGCAGCCCGTCGTTCTTGAGCAGCACGATCGCCTGCTCGGCGCTCTCCCGGGCGAGGGCGCGGTGTGTGTCGGTGTCGAAGTCCCGGACCTGCGCGAAGGGGTCCGTCTCCGCGAACTCGCCCAGACGCGCCCGGACGTCGAGCTGGCGGCGCACCGCGGTGTCGAGGTCGGCCGCGGAGATCAGCCCTCGGTCGAAGGCGCGGCGCAGCCGGCCGGTCGTGGTCGCGGAGTCCGTGCCGTGGTCGGTGAAGCTGTCGACGCCCGCGGTGAGCGCGGCGGCGAGCGCCTCCTCGTGGGTGGCGAAGTAGTGCTCGGAGTCGACGAGGTTGCTGGGCGCCCCCGCGTCGGAGCAGACCAGCAGTTCCTGGTCGGTCCAGGTCCGCAAGTGCGCGCGCAGGTACGGCGATACGTGGTTGGGGCGGCCGTTGACGAGGTTGTAGGCGGGCATGACGCCGGCGACGGCGCCCGCCTCGACCGGGGCGCGGAAGGCCCGGAGGTCGTACTCGTGCAGGACGCGCGGGCGCACGGAGGAGTTCGTCGTGTCCCGGCGTGTCTCGTTGTTGTGGGCGAGCCAGTGCTTGAGGACGGGGGCGGTGCGCCAGTACGTGGGGTGGGTGCCGCGCAGGCCGCGCGTGTAGGCGGTGGCCAGGGCGGCGGTGAGGTGGGGGTCCTCGGAGTAGCCCTCCTCGTTGCGGCCCCACAGCGGGTGGCGCAGCAGATTGACCGTGGGTGCCCAGACGTTGAGGCCGACGCGGTCGTCGCGGGCGCGCAGAGCGCGTACCTCGGCGGAGACGGCGTCACCGACGCGGCGCACCAGCGCGTCGTTCCAGGTCGCGCCGAGCCCGACGGCCTGCGGGAAGACGGTGGCCGGGCCCATCCACGCGACGCCGTGCAGCGCCTCTTGTCCGGTGCGGAACGCGGCGAGGCCGATGCGGTCGACGGCCGGGGCGAACTGGTGCAGCAGGGCGATGCGTTCCTCGGTCGTCAGCCGGGCGAGCAGTTCGTCGACGCGCTTGTCCGTCGGGGCCGCGGGGGCCGGATGGCGCGGGGGTCGTTCGGTCACGTACGCGTCCCTTGGCGGAGAAGTGGCAGAAAGGGGCCGGAATATTCGAAGCGCTTCGATGCTCGGCACTCCCCTGAGCAGTGTCAAGAGCCGCGCCACAAAAGTCGGTTGAGGAAATCCAGGCACCGACCTTGTGACCCCGGAAACGTTCCCCTAGCCTCGCTGCAACATCGAAGCGCTTCGACGAAATTCGACGCGTTCCTTGAAGGGTTGCCGCAATGACGCCGAACTCGCCTTCCCCCTCCGCTCCCAGCCGCAGACGCTTCCTCGCCTCCACCGCCGTGGCCGCGGCGGCCGTGGCCGGCGGGGCTCCGCTGCTGAGCGCCTGCGGCGCGGCGGACAGCAAGGACCGGGAAGGCACTACGTCGGGCAAGGACGCGGCGAAGCTGCTGCCGGCCTTCGTGGCCAGTGAGTTCGCCGATCCGGACCTGCCCTCGAAGAACGGCTCGGCGGCCGGGTACACCGGCAGGATGACGCTCTCCGCGCTGGCCGCCTCGGTCCCGGAGAAGCTCGGCACCGGCGCGCCCCTGAAGATCATGTCCCCGTTCTGGGGCTCCCCGCCGAAGGCCGGCTGCGCCTACTACAAGGCCCTCGACGCGGCGGCCGGCACCAAGGTCACCTGGCAGAACCAGGACGGCAACACCTACGGGCAGAAACTCGGCGCCGTCCTCGCGTCCAGCACGATCCCCGACATGGTGGTCGTGCCGAGCTGGGAGCTGGTCGGCAAGATCTCGAACGCGGTCACCGCCAAGTTCATGGACCTCGGCCCCTACCTCGCGGGCGACAAGGTGAAGAAGTACCCGAACCTGGCCGCGATCCCCTCGGACTCCTGGCGCATGGGCATCTTCGGCGGCGCGCTGCGCGGCATCCCCATGCCGACCGCGGCCGCCACGTTCAACATCGCGTACTACCGCAAGGACGTCTTCGACAAGAAGGGCTACCCCGTCCCCGCCTCCCCCGGGGAATTCCTCTCCTGGGCGAAGGAGGCGACCAGCGCCAAGGCCAAGGTGTACGCCTGCGGCGACATGTCCTGGACGGCATTCAACATCTTCGGGGTGCGTCCCTCCGGCTCGCTCGGCTGGCACACCGGGGACGACGGCAAGCTGACCTACCGCATCGAGCAGCCGGAGTACCTGGAAGCGCTGGAGTGGACCCGCAAGCTCTTCGACGCGGGCGTCGTCCACCCCGACGACAAGGCCCGCTCCGGCGACGCGGGCCAGCGGTTCGGCGCCGGCCAGATCCTCATGTACAACATGGACATGTCGGCCTGGTACGGCAAGACCGCCGAACAGGCCGCGTCCAACCCGGACTTCGCCATCGACGCGATGGACATCTTCGGCCCCGACGGCGGCGATCCGCAGCTGTGGGCGAGCCAGCCGGCCAACGTCTGGTCACTGATCCGCAAGGGCGCTTCGAAGGAGACGGTCGAGAACGCGCTGGCCGCCGCCGACTTCGCGGCCGCCCCCTACGGCACCAAGGAGCGCATCCTCGTCGACTACGGCGTCGAGGGGACGCACTACAAGGTCAAGGACGGCGTCCCGGTCAAAACCGACCAGGGCAATCTGGAAGTCATCAACGCCTGGGTGATGCTCGCCGCCCCCGCCCCGTACTTCGCGCACCCCGACTACCCCGACGTGGCCCGCAAACAGGTCGAGTGGGAACAGCGGATGGGCACCTTCATGAAGAAGACGTCCACGTACGGCATGAACATCGTCGAGCCGACCCGCTACGCCAACCTCTCCAGCCAGTTCGAGCAGCTGGAGATCGACTACGTACGCGGCAACAAGAAGCTCTCCGACGTGCAGCAGGCCGTCGCGACCTGGAAGTCCTCGGGCGGCGACAAGCTGCGCGACTGGTACAAGAAGCTGCTCGACAAGAACGGCAGCGGCAACTGATGTCCCTCACGGCCGGGAGCAGGCCCGACGGGACACGGCCGGCGGCCACCGTCGAGGAACCGGTGGCCGCGCTCCTCCCCGAGGCGGTCCCCGACAAGCGCCGGGGCGGCCGCGCCCCCTGGCGGGTCCGGCTGCGCCGCGACCGCGCGCTCCTCCTGATGACGGTGCCCGCCCTCACGCTGCTGGTGGTCTTCAACTATGTCCCGCTGCTGGGCAACGTGGTCGCGTTCCAGGACTACGACCCGTACGCGGCGGGCAACGGCGTCGCCGCGATCTTCCACAGCCCCTGGCTCGGCGTGGAGCAGTTCGCGCGCATGGTGGACGATCCGCTGTTCTGGGGCGCGGCACGCAACACGGTCGTGCTCTTCCTGCTCCAGCTGGTGCTGTTCTTCCCCCTCCCCATCGCGCTCGCGCTGCTCATCAACAGTGTGGTCCGGCCGCGGGTGCGGGCCGTCGCGCAAGCGGTCATGTATCTGCCGCACTTCTTCTCGTGGGTCCTGGTCGTCACCGTCTTCCAGCAGGTCTTCGGCGGCGCGGGCATCATCGCCCAGACGATGGAACGGCACGGCTGGGGCGGCTTCGACCTGATGACGGACGCATCCCTCTTCAAGTTCCTGGTGACAGCCCAGTCCGTGTGGAAGGACGCCGGCTGGGGGATCATCGTCTTCCTCGCCGCCCTCGCGGCCGTCTCCACCGATCTGTACGAGGCCGCCGCCATGGACGGCGCGGGCCGCCGGCGCCGCATGTGGCACGTGACACTGCCGGCGCTGCGCCCGGTCATCGCGCTGTTGCTGGTGCTGCGGGTGGGCGACGCGCTCAGCGTCGGCTTCGAACAGTTCCTGCTCCAGCGCGACGCGGTCGGGGCCGGCGCCAGCGAAGTGCTCGACACCTACGTATGGAACATGGGCATCCAGAACGGCGACTTCAGCTACGCGGCGGCGGTCGGCCTGGTCAAGGGCGTGATCGGGGTCTGTCTCGTGCTCGCCGCGAACAAGTTCGCCCATCTCCTCGGTGAGCAGGGGGTGTACAAGAAGTGAGCCTCGACACGCAGCTGATCCGCAGCCTGCGGGCGCCGGCCCGGCCCGCATGGGAGGAGGCGCCGACGAGGTCCGGGCTGACCGCGAAGGGCGGCTTCCTCGTCCTGTGCTGCCTGGGCGTGCTCGGCCCGCTGTGGATCGTGATCGTCACCAGCCTCTCCCCGAAACCGGTGATCGACCGGGCCGGCGGACTCGTCGTGCTCCCGCGCGGCCTCACCTTCGTCAACTACACGGAGCTGCTCGGCGGCGGCCAGGTCAGCCGGGCCATCCTGGTCTCGGTCGGCGTCACCCTCGTCGGCACCGTGTTCTCGATGGCGGTCTCGGTGCTCGCGGCGTACGGGCTCTCCCGCCCCGGCAGCCTCGGCCACCGGGTCATCCTGATGCTGCTGATGGCGACCATGTTCTTCGGGGCGGGGCTGATCCCCACCTATCTCCTGGTGCAGTCCCTCGGCCTCACCGACACCTATCTCTCGCTGATCCTGCCGAGCGCGGTGAGCGTCTTCAACATCCTGGTCCTGCGCGGCTTCTTCATGGGGATCTCCCCCGAACTCACCGAGTCCGCGCGCATCGACGGCGCGAGTGACCTGCGCATCCTGCTGACCATCATCATGCCGCTGTCCCGGGCGGTGCTCGCCGTCATCGCGCTGTTCTACGCGGTCGGCTACTGGAGCGCCTGGTTCAACGCCTCGATCTACCTGACCGACCAGGACATGATGCCGCTGCAGAACGTGCTCATCCAGCTCGTGCAGAAGAACACCGCGGCGCCGACCGGCCTCCAGCAGGCGGTGCGCACCGGCGAACTCTCCACGCTGGGACTCCAGATGGCCGTCATGGTCCTCGCCCTGATCCCGGTCGCCGCGGCCGCACCGTTCGTCCAGCGGCACTTCAAGAAGGGCATGCTGACCGGGGCGGTGAAGGGATGACCGCCAGGAAGACCCCCATCGCCCCCGACGGCCGCCTCCTGTTCGGCGGTGACTACAACCCGGAGCAGTGGCCCGAAGAGGTGTGGGCCGAGGACGTGGCGCTGATGAAGGAGGCGGGCGTCACCTCCGTCACCCTCGGCGTCTTCGCGTGGGCGACGCTCGAACCGCGCCCCGGCGCGCGTGAGTTCGGCTGGCTCGACCGGCTGATGGAGCTGATGCACACGCACGGCATCGGCGTCGTCCTCGCGACCCCGACCGCCTCCCCGCCACCCTGGCTCGGCCGGCTGCACCCGCGGACGCTGCCACGCGACGCGGACGGGCACACGCTGTGGTGGGGCTCGCGCCAGCAGTTCGCCCACTCCTCCCCCGTCTACCGCCGCTACGCCGCCGCGATCACCGAGGACCTCGCGATCCGCTACGGCCACCACCCCGCGCTGCGGATGTGGCACATCAACAACGAGTACTGCACGGCCGACCACGGCGACGAGGCGGCCCGTGCCTTCCGCGACTGGCTGCGCGCGAAGTACGGCACGCTCGGCGCGCTGAACGAGAGCTGGGGCACCGCCTTCTGGAGCCAGCACCTGGACACCTGGGCGGACGTGATCCCGCCGCGCCGGACCCCGTACCTGCACAACCCCGCCCAGCTCCTCGACTTCCGCCGCTTCACCTCGGACGCGCTCCTGGAGTGCTACACGGCCGAACGCGACCTGGTCCGCCGCCACTCCCCCGCGCACATCCCGGTCACCACGAACTTCATGCCGCTGTGGGTGGGGCAGGACGCCTGGGCCTGGGCGGAGCAGGAGGACGTCGTCTCCGTGGACGTCTATCCCGATCCGCGCGATCCGCTGGGCGGGCAGTACAACGCGATGCTCGCCGACATGACGCGCGGCCAGGCCCGCGGCCCGTGGATGGTCATGGAGCAGGCCGCCGGGCCGGTGAACTGGCGCGGCGTGAACCACCCGAAGCCGGCCGGGCTCAACCGCCTCTGGTCGCTCCAGGCGGTGGCCCGGGGCGCGGACGCGGTCTGCTACTTCCAGTGGCGCCAGTCCCGCCAGGGCGCGGAGAAGTTCCACTCCGGGATGGTCGGCCACGCGGGCGCGGAGGGCCGCGGTTTCGCCGAGGTGAAGCAGATCGGTGCCGAACTCGCCGTCCTGGGACCGGAGGTGACGGGGCGGCATGCTGTCTCCGACATCGCCGTCCTCCACGACTGGCACGCGTGGTGGGCGGGCGGCCAGGACGGCAGGCCCTCGACACGGGTCGCGTACGAGGAGGTCGTGCGCGCGTGGCACCGGGCGCTGTGGGAGGCCCACCTCGCCACCGATTTCGCGCACCCCGCGCACGACCTGTCCGCGTACAAGATGGTCGTCGTCCCCCAGCTGTACCTGCTCACGGACGCCGCGATCGAGAACCTCCTGGGTTACGCGCGCGGTGGCGGGACGCTCGTGTGCGGGTTCTTCACCGGGGTCGCCGACGCGGACGACCGGATCCGGCCGGGCGGCATGGACGCCCGGCTGCGGGAGCTGTTCGGCATCCGGACGGTGCACGAATGGTGGCCGCTGGAGGAGGGCGAGAGCGTCGATTGCGGGACGTTCCGCGGCTCGCTGTGGTCCGAGGAGCTGACGGCGGCCCCCGGGGCCGAGGTGGTGGCCGCCTACCGCGGCGGCGACCTCGACGGCCTGCCCGCCGTGCTCCGCCGCGGCCCCGCCTGGTACCTCTCCACCCTCCCCGAACCCCCGGCCCTGCGCGCCCTGCTCGCGGACGTGGCCGCCGGGGCGGGCGTACGGCCTCCACTGGCCGGCCTCCCCGCAGGGGTGGAGGCCGTACGCCGCGGCGGAGTGCTGTTCCTACTGCACCACGGGCGCGGCGAGGTCACCGTCACGCTGCCGGACGACGCGGTCCACCGCGACGTGCTCAGCGGTCAGGAGCACACCGGGTCGGTGGTCCTCGGCCGGTTCGGTGTCGCGGCGCTCACGCGCGGGACGCGGGGGCCCGGTGCTGCCTGAGCATCCGCACGGCACGTGGGAGCCGGCGCCGGCCGGCCGCTGGGAGGACGCCTACCTCAGCGGCAACGGCCGGCACGGCGCCCTCGTCCTCGGCGACCCGCACGACGACCGGGTCATCGTCACCCATCACGCGCTGGTCCGCCCGGACGGCGGCCCGCGGCCCCGGCCGCCCGCGCTCGCCGCCCGGCTGTCCGCGGTGCAGGACCGGCTGCTGGCCGGTGACGTGGACGCCGCCGACGCGTTCACGGACGGCCGGCCGCTGCGCCAGGTCCGGGCGTTCCACCCGGCGTTCCAGGTCCGCTTCGTGCGGGACGACCTCGCGGGGCGCGGCTACCGGCGCGCGCTCGACTTCGCCACCGGCGTGGCCGAGGCGCGCTGCGGCGGCTGGCACAGCCGCGTCTTCGTCTCCCGCGCGGACGACGTCGTCGTGCAGTACGTCACCGGTCCCGGGCTCGACGGGGAGCTCGGTCTCGACCACCGGCTCGCCGGGGTGCCGGGCGCTCTCAAGGTCGGCCGCACGGTCGTGCTGACCCCGGACGGGGCCCGGCTGACCCTGCGCTGCCGCTACCCGGACAGCGACCTGGCGTACACCGGGGTGACGCTCGTGCTGGCCCGGGGCGGCCGGGTCGCGGTGGGCGGGACGGGGCTGCGCGTCGCGGGCGCGGACGGGCTGCTGCTGCTCACCCGGGTCGGCCGCCACCGCGGGGAGCCGGCCGGGGACCGGTCGGCGGACGGTCTCGCGGCCCTGGTGAGCGGCGACGCGGCGACGACGTACGCGGATCTTCTCGCCCGGCACGAGGCGCGGCACCGCGGCGCCTACGAGCGGGTCACGTTCGACCTGGACGCGCCGCGCTCCGAGCGCGGGCTGCCCGGCAGCGCGCTCCTGGAGCGCCCCGGGAGCCACGCCCTGCTGGAGCGGCTGTTCGCCGCCGGCCGCTACCACCTGCTCAGTTCCTCCGGCGCGCTGCCGCCGCGGCTGACCGGGCTGTGGACCGGTGAGTGGGACACGGCGTGGTCCGGCGCGTTCACCACGGACGCCAACCTCAATCTTCAGACGGCCTCCGCGGTCCCCTGTGACCTGCCCGAGGTGGTCGAGGCCCAAGGGGCGTTGATACGGGCTCAGTTGGCGGACTGGCGCGACAACGCGCGGGAGATCTTCGGGGCGCGCGGCATCGTCGCGCCGGCGCACACCGACGGCGAGTCGGGGCACTCCTACCACTTCCAGCGCAAGTGGCCGCTGCACCTGTGGACGGCGGGCGCCGACTGGCTCCTGACCCCGCTCGTCGAACAGGCCGAGACGAGCGGGGAGCGGCCCGCGTGGCTGGCCGCGGCGCTCGCCGAGGCCGCCGAGTTCTACGCGTCCTTCCTCACCAGGACCGGGCCCGACGGGCGCGTGGTGATCGTGCCGTCGTACTCGCCGGAGAACCGCCCCGCGAACGCGGGCCGCGGCACGCTCAACGCCACCATGGACATCGCGGCGGCCCGGCACGCCCTGCGCACCGCCGCCGCCTGGCACCCCGGCCCGGACGGAGCGCGCTGGAGCGCGCTCGCCGAGCGGCTGCCCGGCTACCGGGTCAACGCCGAGGGCGCGCTCGCCGAATGGGCCTGGCCGGGCCTCGACGACTCCTACGACCACCGGCACCTCAGCCACCTCTACCCGGTCTGGCCGCACCACGACATCACCCCGTACTCCACCCCCGGGTGGGCCAGGGCGGCGCACCGGGCGCTCGCCCTGCGCGGCGCCGAGAACGGCTCGGCGCACGGCCACCTCCATCACGCGCTGATCGCGGCCCGGCTGCGCGATCCGGACCGGGTCGCGGGCGCGCTGCGCGCGGTGCTGGGCGGCGACTACTTCCACCGTTCGCTGATGAGCGCGCACTATCCGGGCCGCGAGGTCTACAACGCGGACGCCGCGCACGCCCTGCCCGCGCTGCTCGCCGAAGCGCTCCTGCAGTCCACGCCGGACCGTCTCGTCCTGCTGCCCGCCCTGCCCCCCGGGTGGCGGCGCGGCGCCGTGTCGGGCCTGCGCACCCGCTTCGGCGCCCGCGTCGGCCTGCGCTGGGGCGGCGGCACCTGTACGGCACTGCTCCGCGCGGACCGGGACGCGGACGTGGCGCTGAAGACCCCCGACGGCGGATCCGGGCGACTGCGCCTGAGCGCCGGTGACGACCGCGAACTGACGTTGGGGACGCGGTAGTTCCCCCACGATGACCCCCACAACCCTGGAAAGGGACACCATGGCACCCTCGGCACGACACTCCGTACGACGCCGCACCCTGCTCGGCGCCGGTCTCGCGGCCGCGGCCGCGCTCGCCCTCGCCGCCGCCCCCGCGCAGGCGGCCGTCTGGTCCTCCGCCGACCAGTGGGGCACCTACACCACCCCGGACGGCTACACGCTCTACAACAACATCTGGGGTTCGGGCGCGGGCTCCCAGTCGATCTGGGCCAACTCCTCGTCGAACTGGGGTGTCTGGGCGAACCACCCGAACACGGGCGGCATCAAGTCCTACCCGAACGCCAAGAAGGTCGTGAACAAGCCGCTCAGCGCGCTGTCGTCGCTGACCAGCTCCTACAACGTGACGGTGCCGTCCTCGGGCGCGTACAACACGTCGTACGACATCTGGGACAGCGACTACGACTACGAGGTCATGCTCTGGGTCAACTACAACGGAGCCGTCGGCCCGCTCGGCACCGCGCAGGGCACCGTCACGCTCGGCGGGCACACCTGGACCGTCTACAAGGGGGACAACGGCGCCAATCAGGTCTTCTCGTTCCTGCGCACCTCGGACTCGACGTCCGGCACGGTGAACATCCTGCCGATCCTGAAGTGGATCAAGGACACCAAGGGCTGGTGGGGCGACGAGACGATCGGTGACGTCCAGTTCGGCTACGAGATCACCTCGTCCTCCGGCGGCCTGGACTTCCGGACCAACGGCTTCAAGGTCTCCAGCAGCTGAACCGCTCTCGGGCGGCGCGGCTCAGGAGGCGACGGGTGCCTGGGCCGCGCTCTCGCGCTCGGTCAACTCCGGTGCGAGCAGCACGACGTCCTCGCCCGCCCCCCGGCCCTCGATCCGCGCGACGACGTGCTCGACGGCGCGCCGCCCCATCTCCTGCGCGGGCACCGCGACGGAGGTGAGCGGCACGGAGGCGTGCGCGGCGACCTGTTCGGGGCAGACGGCGACGACCGAGACGTCCTCGGGCACGGCGCGGCCGGACTGGCGCAGCAGGGCCAGCAGGGGGTCGGTCGCCGCCTCGTTCTGCACGACGAACGCGGTGGTGCCGGGCCGCTCGTCGAAGATCCGCGACAACGTTGCCGACACGGCGGCGTACGAGCCCTCGCACGGCCGGTGCAGCAGTCGCAGTCCCAGCTCCCCGCTCCGCTCGCGCAGCCCCGTCAGGGTCCGCTCGGCGAATCCGGTGCGCCGCTCGTAGACCGCGGCCGCCTCCCCGATGACCGCGATCTCGCGGTGCCCGAGGTCGGCGAGGTGCTGGGCGCACAGGGCGCCGGCGGCGGTGAAGTCGAGGTCCACGCAGGTGAGTCCGGCGGTGTCGGAGGGCAGGCCGATCAGCACGGCGGGCCGGCTCGCGGTGCGCAGCAGCGGCAGCCGCTCGTCGTCCAGCTCGACATCCATCACGATCATGGCGTCGGCGAGCGCGCTGCCCTCGATGCGGCGGACCGCCTGGGCCCCTTCCTCGCCGGTGAGCAGCAGGATGTCGTAGCCGTGGGCGCGGGCGGCGGTGGCGACGGCCATCGCGATCTCCATCATCACCGGTACGTACATGTCGGTCCGCAGCGGCACCATCAGCGCGATGATGTTCGACTTGCTGCTGGCCAGGGCCCGCGCGCCCGCGTTCGGGTGGTAGCCGAGCTGGCGGACGCTGGTCTCGACGCGCTCGCGGGTGGCGGCGGAGATGGACCGCTTGCCGCTGAGGACGTAGCTCACGGTGCTGGCGGAGACTCCGGCGTGCCGGGCGACCTCTGCGAGCGTGACCATGTCGTTCTCCTGAGCCGTGACGAGGGGGGACGCCGACGCGGAGCGCTTCGACGGGTACCGGACTGCTCTGTACCGTTCGGCCTGTCGACCCTATGGGGCCGACCGGTGGCTGTCCAGAAGCCAGTCGAAGCGCTTCGACAGCGGGACTCCGCTTTCGCCCGGCCGCGCACCGGCCGGCGAGCGCTCGCGGTCTCCGTGCCGGTGCACGCGGGGTCAGGCCAGTTCGCCGAGCACCTCCCAGGTCCGCAGCCGGGACTCCTCGCCGTCCACCTCGGTGCCGGTGACGACCACGTCGGTGGCGCCCGCCTCGCGGTAGCGGCGGACGGCGTCCGTGAGGTCCTTCTCGTCGCCGGCGACCGCCAGGTCGGCGGGGTGCCGGTGCCCGGAGAGCTCGACGACCCGGGCGTAGGACGGGATCCGCGCGTAGAAGGAGAGCTGTTCGTGCAGGCGCGGGCGCAGCGCCCGCGCGTCCCGGGTGACGACCCCGGGCACGAACGCGACGATCCGCGGCGCGGGCCGGCCCGCTTCCGCGGCGGCCCGGGTGACCTCGGGGACGATGTGCTCCTCCAGGGCGCGCGGGCCCGCGAGGTAGGGCAGGATGCCGTCGGCGAGCCGGCCGCTGACCCGCAGCGCCTGCGGGCCCATCGCCGCGACGAGCACCGGGACGGGCGGTTCGGCACCGGGCACACCGGAGGGCAGCGAGGTCCGCGCGGTGATCAGCTCGCCCGCGAAGTCGGCCTCTCCGCTCGCCAGCAACGGCCGCAGAGCGGTGAGGAATTCGCGCAGCCGCGCGACGGGGCGCTCGAAGGGCAGGCCGAGGGCGTCCTCGGCGAGGATCTTCGTGCCGAGGGCGATGCCGAGGTGGTAGCGCCCGCCGGTGGCCGCCTGGGCCGTCCGCGCCTGGCTCGCCACGAACAGGGGGTGGCGGCCGAAGACGGGGATCGCGGAGGTCCCCACGTGGATGTCGGGGACGGCGCGGCCGATGAGCGCCGCGACCGTCGGTGAGTCGTAGCCGAGGGTCTGGCCGAACCACAGCGAGGTGAGGCCGGACGCGCGGGCCTCCCGCGCCTGGCGCACGGCGTCGTCGATGAGCAGGTCGGTGCCGGTGGTGTCGAGTGTCACTCCCACAGTCATGACGGGGTGAACGCGGGCCCGCGGGCGCCCGATTCCTCCTGGACCGTGAACAGTTCATGTCGGCCGGCGACCACGGGCGGGGGGCCCGGGCAGGCGCCGCGGGCGCCGTCGCCCGCCACGCGGGAGCGCCGTCGCCCGCATTCGTGTCACGCGCCCTGCGCACGGCCGCGGCCGTGGTGTGCCGGAAATCTGCACAGCGTGGCCGCAGCGCAGTCACGAGGGTTCACAGAACTCCATTGCGCAGGGCGGACAATGAATCCCATTACTGCGTGAGTGTCCATTTTGCTGAAAGTGGTCCCGCCCTTCGCGCAATTCACTCGGTGAAGCTTGTGAAGGAGCTGGACGCGGCCGGTGAAAAACCCTGCACCGCACGGTAATTGACCCCCCACATCCCTCCTGACCGGGGACCTTCCGATTGGCTGTGCGAAGCGTCGCCGTGCTTTGATCCTCGGCACCGCAGGACAGCACGGATTCGGCGCCACCGATTCCGGGGCGTGTTCCGCGTTTTTCGAATTACCCAGTTACCACTGAGAAGGGCGGCTCTCCTCATGAGCAACACCCCCCAGGTCCAGACCCTCGAGATCTCCGACGCCGAGCTGGACAACGTCTCCGGCGGCCTCGTCGGCGGCCTCGTCTCCAACGTGACCGGCACCGCCGACTCGATCGCCCCGGTCTCGGGCGTCGTCGCGGGTGTCACCGGCACGGTCGAGGGCCTGACCGGCGTCAACGTCGGTGCCGTCACGGGTCTGGCCACCGGTCTGGTCGCCGGCCTCTGAGCCGGACCTCAACGGTCACGCCGCCGCCGACCTGACCGGCGACGGCCCCCCAAGGCCTCGGGACCACTGGTCCCGGGGCCTTCGGGCGCGTCCGGGCCCCCGCGGGCCCGGCCTTGAGCAACGTAAGGGAAACAGCGCGTGCAGTTCCGCCAACAGGCCCTCAGCAAGCTGCAGTCACCGCAGGAGCTCGATCTGCCGGTGCGCCTCGCACGGCCGCAGGGGGTGCTCGCCCTCGCCGTGACCGTCGTCGTCATGGCCGCCGCCTGCGTATGGGCCGTGACCGGTTCGGTGAACTCGACGCTGAAGGCGAGCGGCATCCTCACCTACGGCCGGGGCAGTTACGTCCTGCAGACCCCGGTCACCGGCCAGGTCACCCGCGTGTACGTGACAGAGGGGCAGCGGGCCGCGGCGGACGCGCCCCTGCTCAAGATCCGTACCGAGCAGGGCGACCGGGTGGTGCGCGCCATCGACGCGGGCCGGGTCACCGCGCTCGTCGCCCGGATCGGCGCGGTCGTCACCACCGGCGCGGACGTCGCGACCCTGGAGAAGACCTCCTCGGCGCACGATCCGCTGCTCGCGATGGTCTACGTGCCCGCGACCGGCGCGGCGACCGTGCCGGCCGGTGCCCGGGTCGACCTGACGGTGCCCGGCACCCAGGACCACGGGGTGCTGCGCGGCCGGGTCAAGGCGGTGGGCCGCGCGCCGCAGACCCGGCGCCAGGTCACCGACTTCCTCGGGGACGGCGAACTGGCCGCGCAGTTCACCCGGGGCGGGCCCCGCGTGCCGGTGCTCGTCCAGCTGACCAGGGACGCGGCCACGAAATCCGGTTACGCCTGGTCGACGGCGGACGGACCGCCCTACCCGCTCACCTCCATGACCCCGGCCTCCGGCGCCGTGCACCTCGCCGCGCAGCGCCCGATCGATTGGCTGCTGCCGTGACCGCCACCTCGCTCCCGCCCGCGGGCCACCGCCAGGGCCGCCGCCGGGCTCGCCCCGCTCCCCCGCCGCCCAGGCGCCGCAAGAAGGTGCGCACCCCGACGGTGCTCCAGATGGAGGCCGTCGAGTGCGGCGCCGCCGCCCTCGGCATGGTCCTGGCCCACCACGGCCGGCACGTCCCGCTGGAGGAGCTGCGGATCGCGTGCGGCGTCTCCCGGGACGGCTCGCGCGCCAGCAACCTGCTGAAAGCGGCCCGCGGTTACGGCCTGACCGCCAAAGGCATGCAGATGGAGACGGCGGCCCTCGCCGACGTGCAGGGCCCCGCGATCCTGTTCTGGGAGTTCAACCACTACGTCGTCTACGACGGCATGGGGCGGCGCTTCGGGCGGCGCGGCGTGCACCTCAACGACCCGGACAAGGGCCGCCGGTTCGTCGCCACAGAGGACTTCGACACCAGCTTCACGGGCGTGGTCCTCGTCCTGGAGCCGGGTGCGGACTTCCGGCCCGGCGGGCGCCGCCCCGGCGTGCTGCGCGCCCTGCCCGGACGGCTGCGCGGCACCACCGGCACCATGCTCGCCGCCCTCCTCGCGAGCCTGCTCCTGGTCGCCGTGGGCGCTGCGGTGCCCGCGCTCAGCAAGACGTACATCGACCTGTTCCTGATCGGTGACCAGACCTCGCTGCTCGGCGCGCTCTTCGCGTCGATGGGCGCCATGGTGGCGCTGACCGGCGTCCTGACCTGGCTGCAACAGGCGAACCTGCTGCGCGGGCGGATCATCTCCTCGACGCTGAGCAGCGCCCGCTTCTTCCGGCACCTGCTGCGCCTTCCGGTGTCGTTCTTCGCGCAGCGCAGCCCGGCCGACCTCGTCCAGCGCCTCCAGTCCAACGACGCGGTCGCCGAGACCCTGGCCCGCGACCTCACCGCGGCCGGCGTCGACGGCGTCGTCGTGCTGTTGTACGCGGCGCTGCTGTGGACGTACGACCCCCAGCTGACGATGGTCGGGGTCGGGATCGCGCTGCTGAACGTGGTGGCGATGCGGATCGTCGTGCGGCTGCGCGCGACCGGTACGCAGAAGCTGCGGGCGGACTCCGCGCGGCTGACCAACACCTCGTACACCGGGCTTCAGTTGATCGAGACGATGAAGGCGACCGGCGGCGAGAACGGGTACTTCCGGCGGTGGGCGGGGCAGCACGCGACGACGCTGGAGGAGCAGCAGAAGCTCGGGGTGCCGAGCGCGTGGCTCGGGGTCGTCGCGCCGACGCTGGCCGCGCTGAACAGCGCGCTGATCCTGTGGATCGGCGGGCTGCGCGCCGTGGAGGGCCACCTGTCGGTGGGGCTGCTCGTCGCCTTCCAGGCGCTGGTCACCCGGTTCACCGCGCCGATCACCCGGCTCAACGGGGTCGCGGGCCGCGTCCAGGACTTCGCGGCCGACGTGGCCCGGCTGAAGGACGTGGAGAACTTCCCCGTCGACACGCTGTACGCGCGTCCGGAGGCGGCGGCGAGCACGCGCCGGCTGCGCGGCCATGTCGAGCTGGACGCCATCACCTTCGGCTACAGCCCGCTGGACAAGCCGCTCCTGTCGGGGTTCTCGCTGACGGTCGGCCCCGGCCAGCAGGTGGCGCTGGTCGGCGGCTCCGGCAGCGGCAAGTCGACCGTCTCGCGGCTGATCTCCGGTCTCTACACACCGTGGGAGGGCGTCATCCGCATCGACGACCGGCGCCTGGACGACATCCCGCGCGGCGCTCTCGCCGCGTCCGTCTCCTTCGTCGACCAGGACGTCTTCCTCTTCGAGGGCACGGTCCGCGACAACGTGGCGCTGTGGGACCCCTCGATCCCGGACGAGGCGGTCGTCGACGCGCTGCGCGACGCGTGCCTGTACGACGTGGTGGCGCGGCGGCCCGGCGGGCTGCACAGCCGCGTCGAGCAGGACGGCCGGAACTTCTCCGGCGGCCAGCGCCAGCGCCTGGAGATCGCGCGGGCCCTGGTGCGCCGCCCCAGCATCCTCGTCCTCGACGAGGTGACGAGCGCGCTGGACGCCGAGACCGAACAGATCGTCATGGACAACATCCGGCGGCGCGGCTGCGCGTGCGTCGTCATCGCGCACCGGCTGAGCACCGTGCGCGACAGCGACGAGATCGTGGTCCTCGACCACGGCCAGATCGTCGAGCGGGGCCGCCACGAGCAGCTGGTGGCGGCCGGCGGGCCCTACGCCGAGCTGGTCAGGGAGCACTGAAGTGACCTACACACAACCGGAGTTCACTCCGCACGCCGCCTCGGACCAGGTGGTCGCCGCGTTCGGCGGGCTCGGGGCGCCGGTCGACTGCACGGGGCTGCGCAGCCTGCCGCTGGAAGGGCCGCAGGTGCTGTGGCTCGTGGTGGACGGCGCGCTCGACCTCTTCGCGGTGGACGCCCACGCCCAGGGCCACTGGCACTTCCTGGGCCGCCTGGAGCCGGGCACGCTGCTGCTCGGCCCCGTCGAGGGCACCCAGCACACGCTGGTCGGGCGGCCGCTCGCGGGCTGTGTGCTGCGCCGGGTCCCGCTGCGCGAGCTGCCGTACTCGCCGCCCACCCACGAGGGCGCGTACGACATGGCGTGGAGCCTGCTGGAGGAGGCGTTCGCGCTCGGCGTCGGTCGCGGCCAGCGCGTGCTGTTCGAGGCGCCGCTCGGCGACCGGGCCGGGCACACCGCGGACCACGAGATCACCGGCGACGACGACGTGCTGTGGCCCCAGCTCGCCCCGGGCAGCGTGCGGTACGGGGCCGCCTATGCCGCCGACGCCGCCGCCGATCTGCTGATGGACGGCGCGCTGTGGCAGCGGATGGTGAACCAGCAGTACCGGCTGCTGTCCACGCTCGACCGGTGGATCGAACGGCTGGAGAGCGCGCACGAGGACCGGGCGGCGGCCGGCATCCGTGCGGGCGAGGCTGTCCGGGAGCAGGCCGACCGGACCCTGCTGGCGTCGATCGGCCCGCGCGGGCGGCGCGGCCGCGGGACGCGGGGCGGGGCCGACGCGACGTACGCGGCCTGCAAGGTGGTGGCGGACGCGTCCGGGATCACGCTGGCGGAGCCGGGGCGCGGCGGCGCGGTCAGCGACCGGATCGACCCGGTCGAGCAGATCGCGGTCGCCTCCCGCATCCGTACCCGCCCGGTCCGGCTCGTGGGCGCCTGGTGGCGCCAGGACACGGGGCCGCTGGTCGGCTTCCGGGCCGCTTCCGGGACGCCGGTGGCGCTGCTGTGGCGGCGCGGCGGCTACGAGGCCGTCCACCCCTCGGGCGAGCGGCGCACCCGCGTCGACGAGGACACCGCGGAGGACTTCGAGGAGCGGGCCGTGATGCTCTACCGGCCGCTTCCCGAAGGGGAGTTGTCGCCCTGGCGCCTCGCCCGGTTCAGTCTGCGCGCGGCGGCCTCCGACGTCCGCAGGCTGTTGCTCGCGGGCCTGGTGACGGTGGGGCTCGGCGCGCTGGTGCCGGTCGCGACGGGGCAGGTCCTCGGCACGTACGTACCGACCGCGCAGACGAGCCTGATCACCCAGGTCTCGCTGGCCGTGGTCGTCACCAGCGTGGTCTCCGCGGTCTTCATGCTGGTGCAGAACGTGACGGTGCTGCGGGTCGAGGGCCGGGTGGAGAGCGTGCTGCAACCGGCGGTCTGGGACCGGCTGTTGCGGTTGCCGACGCGGTTCTTCGCGGCGCGCTCCACGGGCGAGCTGGCCAGTGCCGCCATGGGGATCAGCGCGATCCGCAGACTGCTGTCCGGGGTGGGCCCCGTCGCCGCGCAGTCGGTGACGATCGGCGCGATGAACCTGGTGATGCTCCTCTGCTACAGCGTGCCGCTGGCGCTGGCCGCGCTCGGCATGCTGGTGGTCGTGGCGGGCGTCTTCCTCACGCTCGGGCTGTGGGAACTGCGCTGGCAGCGGCGCCTGGTGGAGCTGGGCAACAAGCTCAACAACCGGGCCTACCAGACGCTGCGCGGGCTGCCGAAGCTGCGGGTCGCCGGGGCGGAGAGCTTCGCGTACGCGGCGTGGGCCAAGGAGTTCGCGCACAGCCGCGAGCTGCAGCGCCGGGCGGGCCGCATCAAGAACGTGACGACGGTCCTCAACTCCGTCTACCTCCCGCTCTGTTCCCTCGTGATGTTCATGCTGCTCGCGGGTCCCGCGCGCGGGAGTCTGTCGGCGGCCTCGTTCCTCACGTTCAACACCGCGGTGACGATGCTCCTGACCTCGGTGACGCAGCTGACGGGTGCGCTGATCTCGGCGGCGGCGGTGCTGCCCATGTACGAGCAGATCAAGCCGGTCCTCGACGCGGAGCCCGAGGTGCGCGGCTCCGCGACCCAGCCCGGCGAGCTGACCGGCGCCCTGGAGGCGCGCGGCCTTTCCTTCCGCTACACCGACGACGGGCCGCTGGTCCTCGACGACGTCTCCCTCGCGATCCGGCCCGGCGAGTTCGTGGCGGTGGTAGGCGAGAGCGGCTGCGGCAAGTCGACGCTGCTGCGCCTGCTCATCGGCTTCGACGCTCCCACGTCCGGCAGCGTCCTGTACGACGGCCAGGACCTCGCGGCGCTCGACCAGGCGGCGGTGCGGCGCCAGTGCGGGGTGGTCCTGCAGAACGCGCAGCCGCTGACCGGGTCCGTCTACGACTGCATCTGCGGCGCCGAGTCGTTCACCCAGGAGGAGGCGATGGCGGCGGCGGAGATGGCCGGTCTCGCCGAGGACATCAAGCGGATGCCGATGGGGTTGCACACGATGATCGCGGGCGGCGGGGCGATCTCCGGCGGGCAGCGCCAGCGCCTGATGATCGCGCAGGCGTTGATCCGCCGCCCGCGCGTCCTCTTCTTCGACGAGGCGACGAGCGCGCTGGACAACGAGACCCAGCGCATCGTCATCGACAGTACGCGCGCGCTGCACGCGACCCGCGTCGTGATCGCGCACCGCCTCTCCACGGTGCTGGACGCGGACCGGGTGGTCGTCATGTCGGGCGGCCGCGTCGTCCAGCAGGGCGCTCCGGCGGAGCTGCTCGCGGACACCGGCGGGCGGCTGCACGAGCTGGTGCGGCGGCAGATGGCGTGAGACCCGGCGCGGGCGGCCGCACCCGGCCCGGTGCGGGCGGCCGACACGCTGGGGCGGCGTGCGATGAGTTACGCGTGGTCCGGCGGTCACTCTTGCGGTACGCATGACGCCTGCTGTCCGCAGTTGCCTGCCATCGCCTGTTCCAGGTTCCAGAAGGGTGACCCCGATGTCCGAGACCGCTTTGCGTGATGTTCTGGCCCCGCACGTCGACAAGGGGCCCCTGCCGGGCGCCGTGGGGCTGGTGGCCCGCGGCGACCGGGCCGAGGTCGTGGCCGTCGGGCACGCCGACGCCGAGGGCACGACGCCCCTCGCGCGGGACTCCGTCTTCCGTATCGCCTCCCTCACCAAGCCCGTCACGGCGGCGGCGGTGATGATCCTGGTGGACGAGGGCCGCCTCGCCCTCGACGCGCCGATCGGGCACTGGCTGCCCGAGCTGGCCGCGCCCGACGTGGTGCGGGACCCGGCGGGCCCCGTCGAGGACGTCGTGCCGGCCGTCCGCCCGATCACGGTGGAGGACCTGCTGACGTTCCGCGCCGGGTGGGGCTTCCCGGCCGACTTCTCGCTCCCCGCCGTGCAGCCGGTCTTCGCGCTGATGGACCCGCAGGCGCCGCAGCGCGTGCCGGAGCCGGACACCTGGCTCGCCGCGCTCGGCCGCGTCCCGCTGCTGCACCAGCCGGGCGAGGCGTGGCTCTACAACACGTGCTCCGACATCCAGGGCGTGCTGATCTCACGGGTGACGGGCCGGTCCCTGCCGGACTTCCTCGCCGAGCGGATCTTCGAGCCGCTCGGCATGCGCGACACCGGCTTCGAGGTCCCCGCCGCCTCCCGCCCCCGCTTCACCAGCGCGTACGTGCCCACCGCCGAAGGGGGCGCGGAGCGCGTCGACACCCCGGACGGGCAGTGGAGCAGTGCGCCCGCCTTCCCTTCCGGCGCGGGCGGGCTCGTGTCCACGGTGGACGACTGGTGGGCGTTCGCCCGCATGCTGCTCGACGGCGGCGGGCCCGTGCTCTCCGCGGAGTCGGTGCGGCTCATGACGACGGACCACCTGAGCGCGGCCCAGCGCGCGGCGAGCGAGCTGTTCACGCTCGGCTCGGGCTGGGGGTTCGGCGGCTCCGTGGACGTCGAGCGCCGCGAACCGTGGAACGTGCCGGGCCGCTACGGCTGGGTCGGCGGCTCCGGCACGGCGGCCCACCTGACGCCCTCGACCGGCACGGTGACGATCCTGCTGACCCAGCTGGCACTGACCGGCCCCTCGCCGCTGCCGCCGGTCATGCGCGACTTCTGGGCGTACACGGCGTAAGGGCCGCGGCAGCCCGCCTCAGCCGTCCTGCCCGTCCCCGCCGTCCTGCCCGTCTCCCGCCAGGACCCGGGCCCGGCACTGCGCCGGTGTGCCCCACGCGCCGCGCAGCGCTCCGGCCTTGGTCAGCCACAGGCTCAGGTCGAACTCGGCGGTGTAGCCGAGCGCACCGTGCAACTGGAGCGCGGTGCGGACCGCCGTGCGGGCGGCCTCGCCCGCGGCCACCTTGGCGGCGGCCAGGTCGGCCGGGCGCATCGTCAGGGCCGCGCCGAAGACCAGCGGACGGGCGAACTCCAGGGCGATCAGAGTGTCGGCGAGCCGGTGCCGCACGACCTGGAACGCGCCGATCGGCCTCCCGAACTGCGTGCGGCCGCGGACGTGGGCGACCGTGCGGTCGAGCAGGGTCCGGCCGACGCCCAGGGCCTGGGCGGCGGTGGCGAGCCGGGCCAGGCCGGCGGCGCGGCGGGCCGCTTCCCGCACGGCCGGCCCCGCGGCGAGCAACTCGCCGCCGGGCAGGGGCTCGGCGTACCGGCGGGCCGCGTCGAGGCCGGGGCGCGGCGGCCCGTGGCCGGGGGCGGCCCGCAGGGTCCAGGGGGCGCCGTCCGCCACGACCAGCAGCGCGTCGGCCGCGTCCGCGTCCAGCAGGTACGGGCCCGCGCCCGGCACCGTGAGCGTGGCCAGGGCGTCCCCGGTGAGGACCGTGCCCAGCAGGTCCGTGCCCGCGTCGCACAGACCCGCGCACAGGGCCGCGGCCGCCACCGACTCCGCGTACGGGCCCGGCGCGGCGCTGCGCCCCAACTGTTCGAAGGCGACGGCGAGTTCGACGGGCCGTACACCGACGCCACCGCACGTCTCGGGGACGGCGAGCGTGAACAGGCCGCAGCCGGCGACGCGGCGCCACAGGGCGCGGCCGGGTCCGGCATCGCCCGCCGCCCAGGCGCGCGCCGCCGCCGGTACGTCCGCCGCGCCGAGCAGCGCGTCGAGGGTGCGGGCGAACTCCCGCTGCCCGGCGTCGAGGAGAAAGCGCATCAACGCCGCCCCTTCGGCAGGCCCAGCAGCCGTTCGGCGATGATGTCGCGCTGGATCTCGTTGGTCCCGGCGTAGATCGGCCCGGCCAGGGAGAAGACGTACCCCTCGGCCCACCGGCCGTCGGCCAGCGCGCCGTCCGGTCCGTCGAGTTCGAGGGCCGTCTCGTGCAGGGCCAGGTCGTACTCGGACCAGAAGACCTTGTTCAGGCTGGACTCCGCGCCGAGGTCCTGTCCGTCGAGGACGCGCGAGGCGTGGGCCCAGGTGAACAGCGCGTAGGCGCGGGCGCCGATCACGGCGTCGGCGACCCGGTCCCGCACCGCGGTGCCGCCCGGCTCGCCCGCGGCCCGCCACTGCCGCACCAGCTCCGCGGCGCTCGCCAGGAACCGGCCGGGCGAGCGCAGGGTCAGGCCGCGCTCGCTGCCGGTCGCGGACATGGCGATGCGCCAGCCCTGGCCGGGCTCGCCGATCACGTCGGCGTCGGGCACGAACACGTCGTCCAGGAAGAGTTCCGCGAAGGCGGGCTTGCCGTCGAGGCGGGCGATCGGCCGGACGGTGACGCCGGGCGCGCGCAGGTCGAACATGAGGTAGGTGAGCCCGTGGTGCGGCTTGTCGGTCCGCAGGGTGGCGGGGTCGCTGCGGAACAGGCCGAAGGCCCGGTCGGCGAAGGCGGCCCGCGACGACCACGTCTTCTCGCCGTTGAGCAGCCAGCCTCCCGGTGCGCGACGGGCTGTCGCGCGCAGGGAGGCGAGGTCGGAGCCGGCCTCGGGCTCGGACCAGGCCTGCGCCCAGACGGTCTGGCCGCTCGCCATGGGCGGCAGGATCCGCGCGCGCTGCTCCTCGGTGCCGTAGTCGAACAGGGTCGGCGCGAGGAGGCTGATCCCGTTCTGTGTGACGCGGCCGGGCGCCTTCGCCGCGTAGTAGGCCTCTTCGAAGAGCAGCCACCGGACGAGCCCGGCGTCCTGTCCGCCGTACCGCGCGGGCCAGGAGACGACGGACCAGCGGTCGGCGGCCAGCGTGCGCTCCCACTCCCGGTGCGCGGCGAACCCCTCTTCGGTCTCCAGCGAGGGCAGTGGCACGGCCGGCACGTGGGCGGTGAGCCAGGCGCGCGCCCGCTCCTGGAACGCCGCGTCCTCGGCGTCGATCGTCAGGTCCATCGGACTCGCGCCTCCGTCTCGCCTGCTTCCCTAACAAGTGTTTGGTAGATTAGCCTCCGGGTCGGAGCTCCGTCGAGATGTCGTCGCCCGCTGCCCCTGGAGGTACGCGCATGAGCACGCCGCCGCCCTACCTACCGGCTCACCGGCTCCTCACGGGACGGACCGCGGTGATCACCGCGGCGGCCGGGGCGGGGATCGGCGGGGCGACCGCCCGCCGGTTTTTGGAGGAGGGCGCGCGGATCGTCGTCGGGGACGCGCACGCGCGGCGCACGGCCGAGACCGTGGCGGTCCTCACCGAGGAGTTCGGCGCGGACCGGGTGGCGGGCACCCCCTGCGACGTGACCGACGAGGAGCAGGTGCGGGCGCTGTTCGCGCTCGCCGAACGCGTCCACGGCGGCTTGGACATCGTGGTGAACAACGCCGGCCTGGGCGGGACGGCCGCACTCACCGAGATGACCGACGAGCAGTGGGCCAGGGTCATCGATGTCACGCTGACCGGCACGTTCCGCTGCACCCGGGCGGCGCTGCGGCTGATGACGGCGGCCGGGCGGGCGGGCGTGATCGTCAACAACGCCTCCGTGCTCGGCTGGCGCGCCCAGGCCGGGCAGGCGCACTACGCCGCCGCCAAGGCCGGGGTGATGGCGCTGACCCGCTGCGCCTCCGTCGAGGCGGCCGGCCACGGCATCCGGGTCAACGCGGTCGCGCCGAGCCTCGCCCTCCACCCGCACCTGGTGAAGGTGACCTCGCCGGAGGTGCTGGAGGAGCTGACCGGCCGGGAGGCGTTCGGCCGGTACGCGCAGCCGTGGGAGGTCGCCAACGCGATCGTCTTCCTGGCCAGCGGCTACTCCTCGTACCTGACGGGCGAGGTGCTCTCCGTCAGCGACCGGCACGCCTGAGTGCCACCGTCCCCTCCACGCACGAGCCCGCCACTACCCCACCTGAGGAGTCGACCATGTCCGAGGCGTACATCGTGGACGCCGTGCGCACCCCGGTGGGCCGGCGCGGCGGCGGTCTGTCCGCCGCACACCCCGCCGACCTGGGCGCGCACGTGCTCACGGCGCTCATGGCACGCACCGGCGTCGACCCGGCCGCCGTGGACGACGTCGTCTTCGGCTGCCTCGACACCGTCGGTCCGCAGGCCGGTGACATCGCGCGCACCTCCTGGCTCGCGGCCGGGCTGCCCGAGGAGGTGCCGGGCGTCACGGTCGACCGGCAGTGCGGCTCCTCGCAGCAGGCCGTGCACTTCGCGGCGCAGGGCGTGCTCTCCGGCACGCAGGACCTCGTGGTCGCGGGCGGCACGCAGAACATGTCCATGATCCCGATCGCGTTCGCCTCCCGGCAGGCCGCCGCGCCGCTGGGCCTGACCGAGGGCCCGTTCGCGGGCAGCGCGGGCTGGCGTGCCCGCTACGGCACCCGGCCGGTCGACCAGTTCCACGGCGCCGAGCTGATCGCCGACAAGTGGGGCCTCTCGCGGGACGCCATGGAGGAGTGGGCGCTGCGCTCGCACGAACGGGCCGTCCGCGCCCTCGACGAGGGGCGCTTCGCGCGCGAGACCGTCCCGTACGGCGGCGTCGGCGCCGACGAGGGCCCGCGCCGGGACACGACCCGGGAGAAGATGGCGGCGCTCGCCCCCGTCGTGCCGGGCGGCACGATCACGGCGGCGTGCTCCTCGCAGGTGTCGGACGGCGCCGCCGCGCTGCTCCTCGCGTCCGAACAGGCGGTGCGCGACCATGGGTTGACACCGCGCGCCCGCGTCCACCACCTCTCGGTCCGCGGCGAGGACCCGATCCGGATGCTGTCGGCGCCGATCCCCGCCACCGCCCACGCGCTGAAGAAGACGGGCCTGCCGCTCGACGCCATCGACCTGGTGGAGATCAACGAGGCGTTCGCCCCGGTGGTCCTCGCCTGGCTGAAGGAGACCGGCGCCGACCCGGCCCGGGTCAACGTGAACGGGGGTGCCATCGCCCTCGGCCACCCGCTGGGCGCGACGGGCGCGAGGCTGATGACGACGCTGCTGCACGAACTGGAACGCACGGGCGGCCGGTTCGGGCTGCAGACGATGTGCGAGGGCGGCGGCCAGGCGAACGTGACGGTCATCGAGCGCTTGTGAGCCCGCGCCCGTGACCGCGGCGCGGCCGGGACGGCTCCGGGCGGGCTTCTGCCGACTGCCCCGGCCGCGGGCCGGTGACCCCGGGGCCGCGCTCACGCGCCCGTGGGCGCGAGCCCCTGACCGCGGGGCAGACCGCCGAGCGGTCCGCCGAGGGCCGGCGGGCCCGGGCCGGCTACCGCCGCCCCCAGGGGCCTACCCCGGCCGCAGGCCCTCCAGCGTTCGCCGCGCGTCCGCCACGATCCGGTCCACAAGTTCGTGGCACGACGGCAGGTCGTCGATGACGCCGGCCACCTGACCGGCGGCCATCACTCCGCCCCGCGGATCGCCGTCCACCATCGCGGACCTGAGCAGCATCGGCGTGTTGGCCGCCAGCAGCACCTGGCTCCACGACAGGTCCTTGCCGTGCTTGAGCGCGCGGCCGTCGCGGACCATCCGAGGCCAGCCGAGGCCGGACACCGTGCGGAAGGCGGCCGCGTGCCGGACCGCGCGCAGCAGGGCGGCGGGCCGGCTTGCCCGTTCGAGTGCGGTGACGAGTTCGCTGCGCAGCATCCGGTGCGGCAGCCCGTCGACGGCGGTGGTGACGGTGATGTCCCGCACGCCCGCGGCCAGATAGCGGTCCTTGACGGCGGCGGGCACGGGCGAGTCGGAGGTGAGCAGGAAACGGGTGCCCATGGCGATGCCGGCGGCGCCGTAGGCGAGCGCGGCGACCAGCCCCCGGCCGTCGTAGAAGCCGCCCGCGGCGATCACCGGGATGTCGACGGCGTCGACGACCTGCGGCAGCAGCACGGTCGTCGCCACGGCGCCGGTGTGGCCGCCGCCCTCGCCGCCCTGGACGACGACCGCGTCGGCGCCCCACGCGGCGACCTTCTCGGCGTGCCGGCGGGCCCCGACGGAGGGGATGACGACGACGCCGGCGTCCTTCAGCTCGGCGATCAGCTCCTTGGAGGGGGCGAGCGCGAAGGACGCCACCTTCACACCCTCGTCGACGATGATCCGTACGCGCTCGCGGGCGTCCCCCGCGTCGGCCCGCAGGTTGACCCCGAACGGCCGGTCGGTGCGGGACTTCACCTCCCGTACGGCGGAACGGAGTTGCTCGACCGTCATGGTCGCGGAGGCGAGTACGCCGAGCGCGCCGGCGGCGGCGGACGCCGAGACGAGCCGGGGTCCGGCGACCCAGCCCATGCCGGTCTGCACGATCGGGTGGCGGACGCCGGTGAGGTCGGTGAGCGCCGTCCGGAAGACCGGCGGCGCCGCCCCACCGCTCACGCGGGCACCTCCCGGCGGCGGAGCCCCGTCGGGTCCAACTCCTCACGGATCAGGCGCAGTTCTGCGGCTGTCGGCGCGCGCGTGTACGGGATGTCGCCGGGCAGCACCAGCGTGAACCCGGTCGCCTCGCGTACCTCCTCGACGGTGACGCCGGGGTGGAGCGAGGCGAGGCGCATCGCGTGGTCCGGGGTGGCGAAGTCGAGGACGGCGAGGTCGGTGACGACGCGGGGCAGGTGATGGAAGCGGGTCGCGGACGGCCCGGCCGCGGCGGCGCTGTCGTAGCCGACGCCGCTGACCATGTCGACCGCGGGCACGAAGACCCGGCGGCTGTGCCGGGGCACCCAGTAACTCACCGGATGGTTGAGCGTGTTGACGGGTGCGCCGCGCACTCCGAGGAGCTGCCGGCCGGGTTGCCGCCAGTCGCCGATGCAGGAGATGTTCTGGTTGCCGTACCGGTCGAGCTGGCTCGCGCCCATCATCACGTGCCGGCGGCCGCTCGCCACGAGTTCCAGGTGCTGGCGGTAGGGCAGCCAGCCCTCACACTCCCCGCCACCGTCGATCAGCAGGGCCTCGCCGTCGGTCAGCAGCAGCTCCGGCGCGAACGTGCGGCGGGCGAGCCGTGCCGCGATGCCGGGGATCAGGCCCATGGGGCTGGCGAGCAGCTCCCCGCTGCCGCGCCAGGCCTCCGCGCAGGCGATCACGCAGTACTCCGCGCGGGTCACGGTGGCGTCCGGCGTGGTGCTCACCGGCCCTCCCCGCCGTCGGTCTCCCGCCGCCACACCTCGACGGCGGCCTGGTACGCCTGCTCGTCGCCGTCGAGGAACCGCGCCCGGAACTGCGGGTACGGCGTGGTCGCGTACAGCTTCTGGAAGGGCTCGTCGCGCCCGTGGTCGGGGGCGCAGGAGGTGAAGTGCGCTCCGTTCGGCGCCTCGACGACGCCGCTGACCCGGTGCCGTTTGATCAGCAGCGACTGCGGGGGCCCGCCCTCAGCCAGCTCGGCCGTGTCCACGATCCGCTCGCAGGAGACGTACGCCTCCTCGGCGGCCCCGCAGAAGAGGTCGTCGAAGTACGGGTCGGGGCCCAGGTACTGGCCGTTGCCGGACCGGTCCGCGCGATTCAGGTGGACCAGCGCCGCGTCCAGGCGCAGGGCGGGCATCGCGACGAGCGTCTCGCCGTCCTCGTACGGTGAGGTGACCGTGCGCAGGCCGGGGTTGACGCGCATGACGTCCGAGCCGAGGCCGGCCCGCACGGGCAGGAACGGCAGCCGGTTCGCGGCGGCGCGCAGCCCCCACATGAACATCGCCTCGTCCACCTCCGTCAGCGCGATGCGGCCCGCTTCGCGCGCGGCGCGGAAGTGCGGCTCCAGCGGGATCGAGTCGAGCGTGGCGAACGGCGCCACCAGCCTGCGGATCTTGCCCGCGGCGGCCAGCAGGCCGACGTCCGGCCCCGCGTACGAGACGACGGTCAGTTCGGTCAGGTCGCTGCGGAGCAGGGCCCGCACCAGTGCCATGGGTTTGCGGCGCGAGCCCCAGCCGCCGATCCCGATGGTCATGCCGCTGCGCAGCCGGCCTGCCACGTCGTCGGCGGTGAGCGTCTTGTCCCTGCTCACGTCGTCTCCCTCGGGGCGGTCCCGAAGCCGGCGCGGACCCGGTCGGCGACACCGCTGAGGTTCGCCTCGAAGGTGAAGCCCTGTTCGTAGCGGTAACTGCGGTGGACGTCGACGGGGTCGATGCCGTTCAGGGCCGCCTTGGCGAGACGCAGCAGGTAGCCGTCCTTGCGAGCGATCTCGGTCGCCAACTCCACCGCCGCGTCTCTCAGTTGCGAGCGCGGTACGACGCTCCAGACCGAGCCGTGCGCGTGCAGCTCGGCGGCGGTGACGGTGCGCGAGGTGTAGTAGAGGGCGCGCATCAGGTGTTGCGGGACCAGCCGGGCGAGGTGGGTGGCGGCGCCGAGCGCGCCCCGGTCCAGCTCGGGCAGGCCGAACGTGGCGTCGTCGCTCGCCACGATCGCGTCCGCGGTGCCGACGAGCCCGATCCCGCCGCCGAGGCAGAAGCCCTGCACGGCGGCGACGACGGGCACCTCGCACTCGTAGACGGCGCGAAAGGCCGCCGCGCAGCCGCGGTTGGCTCCGATCAGCGCCGTGTGACCGCTGTCGCGCTGCATCTCCTTGAGGTCGACGCCCGCGTTGAAGCCGCGGCCGCACGCGGTGAGCAGCACGCAGCGCACGTCGGGATCGCGGCCGGCCGAGCGGACCGTGTCGGCGAGGTCGAACCACCCCTGCACGGGCAGGGCGTTGACCGGTGGGTAGTCGACGTCGACGACGGCGATCGCCCGGTCCGTCGGCGTGCCGTCCGCGTACGAGAGGGAGACAGGCATCGGCGCCTCCGCCACCTTCCAACCAAACGTTTGTTAGTCAGTAGACGGAAGGTAGCAGCGATGACCGGCGGACGACAGACGCCGTCGCGCCGCGGGGCTCAGTGCGCGGACGGATCCCGCTCGGACTCGTGCCAGCCGGCGTGCAGCGCCCGGTACTCCTCGGCGGTCACCTTCGGCACGTACGTCCCCGGCCCGTACATGGCCTTGGCGAGGCGCGCCCGCACCCGCTGGCGGGCGGTGAACTTCCGCGCCACGCCGTTCTCGTCGACGGGCGGCCCCAACTCGTAGGGCTGCGGCTGCTCGTGGACGTTCAGCGTGTACAACTCGGCGCGGGAGAGCGGCTCGTGCACCTCGATGAACTCCCCGTGGGGCAGCCGCTTGACGATGCCGGACTCGCGGCCGTGCAGGGACTTCGCCCGGTCGCGGCGTTGCAGCCCGGCGCAGACCCGTCTCGTGACGGTGAACGCGAGGGCGGGGACGACGAAGAAGCCGATCCGCACGGCCCAGGTGATGGCGTTGATGGACAGATGCAGGCGCACGGCCACGATGTCGTTGCCGCCGCCGACCAGGAGCACGGCGTACAGGGACAGCCAGGCGACGCCGAGGCCGGTGCGGACCGGGTGGTCGCGGGGCCGCTGGGCCAGATGGTGCTCTCGCCGGTCGCCCGTGACCCATGCCTCGACGAACGGGTACACCGCGATCACCGTCATGACCAGCGGGAAGAGCAGGAACGGGAGGAAGACGCCGAGCTGGACCGTGTGCCCCCAGGCGTTCAGCTCCCATCCCGGCATCACCCGGATCAGCCCTTCGGAGAAGCCGAGGTACCAGTCGGGCTGGGCGCCGGTCGTCACGAGGTCCGTCCGGTACGGTCCGAAGGCCCAGACGGGGTTGATCGTCGCGACCGCCCCCATCAGCGCGAGCACGCCGAAGACGAGGAAGAAGAAGCCGCCCGCCTTGGCCACATAGACGGGCAGCAGCGGCGCGCCCACCACGTTCTTCTCGGTGCGGCCGGGGCCCGCGAACTGGGTGTGCTTGTGGTAGAAGACCAGGATCAGATGGGCCACGACCAGGCCGAGCATGATGCCCGGCAGCAGCAGGATGTGGACGGGGTAGAGCCGGGCGATGAAGTCCTCGCCCGGGAACTCGCCGCCGAACAGGAAGAACGCCAGGTACGTGCCGACGACCGGCACGGACAGGATGGCGCCCTGCGCGAACCGCAGGCCCGTGCCGGAGAGCAGGTCGTCGGGGAGCGAGTAGCCGGTGAGCCCGGTGATGATCCCGAGCATCAACAGGGTCCAGCCGAAAAGCCAGTTGACCTCGCGCGGCTTGCGGAACGCGCCCGTGAAGAAGACCCGCATCATGTGCGCGAGCATCCCCGCGACGAAGACCAGCGCGGCCCAGTGGTGGATCTGCCGGATCAGCAGACCGCCGCGCACGTCCATGCTGATGTGGACCGTCGACTCGTAGGCCCGGGTCATCAGGACACCCCGGAGCGGTTCGTACGAGCCGTTGTAGACGACGTCGGCGTTGCTGGGCTCGAAGAAGAAGGTCAGGAACGTGCCGGTGAGGATGAGGATGAGGAAGCTGTAGAGGCAGATCTCGCCGAACATGAAGGACCAGTGGTCCGGGAAGACCTTGCGCACCTGGTCCTTGGCGAGCTGGTAGATGCCGAGCCGGCCGTCCGCCCAGTCGGCGAGCCGCTCCCCGCCGCTCGGGGGACGCGCCCGCCGGCGGTCGTCGTGGGTCCGATCGATGTCCTCGCTCATGCGACTCCCCCTCGAAGCCCGGTGAGGCCACCGCCAGGGTAGGCGCGTCGGAGTGAGCCCGACAGGGCGGAATCACTCCCCGTCCGTCGCCGCCGCTCCCGCCTCCACCTCTCGTTCCCCGTCCGCCTCCTGCGCCCCCTGCGCCTCCGCCGTCCGCGCCAGGGCGGCCTCCACGGTGGCGGTGTGCGCCCATGCGGCGCGGGCCGCCGCCTGCGGGTCGCGGCGCGCGATCGCGTCGGCCAGGTCGTCATGGGCGCAGGCGCCGGGCCGCTCGGGCTCCCAGGCCGGGAGCAGCGAGGCGATGCTGTCGCGTACCGACGCCGTGATGCTCTCGTACAGGTCGGTCATGAGCGGATTGCCGCTCGCGGCGACGACCGCCCGGTGGAAGGCGAGGTCCTGCTCCACGAAGACGGCCGCCTCGCCGTTCTCGTCCGCCCGGCGCCGGGCCAGCAGCGCGGACAGGATGCGGGCGAGGTCGTCCTCGCCCCGGTGCACGGCGGCGGCGGGCGCGGCTTCCCGCTCCAGGGCGAGGCGCACCTGAAGGACGTGCCGCAACTCGGCGCGGCGCAGCCGCCGTTGCAGCGCGGCGTTGAGATCGCTGGCCGCCCGCACGTACGTCCCGTCACCGCGGCGGGCCTCCAGCAGGCCGGTGTGGCACAGCGCCCGGACGGCCTCGCGCACCGTGTTGCGCCCCACCCCGAACGCCTCGACGAGCTGCCCCTCCGCCGGAATCCGGTCCCCGACGGCCCACTCCCCGTTCTCGATACGCCGTTCGATCCGCCCGATGGTCCGCTGGACCAGGGTGGCACCGGCCTGTGCTGCTTCGGACACGGTGGGCCTTTCCTGGAGGGGCATGGGTCACGGCGAGACCTCAAATATCCCATATTCGATGCCCCTGCGGCGGCGCTCTTCTCTTCATTGGCACCCAATAAGACCGCATCGACGGGATTCACTCACCCCAAACATGGGATGTTACGTTGGAACGCATGCCGCGCAACGCTGACCCCTCGACCCCCGCCGAGCCGCTCCTTACTACCGAAACGACCCGGCTCGTTCCCGCGCGGGCGGCGGGTGGGGTGCTGGCCGCGGGGGTCCTGCTCCTCGCGATGAACCTGCGGCCGGGCGTCGTGGCCGTCTCCCCCGAACTGGACGAGATCCGCGGCTCCACCGGGCTCAGCGGTTCGCTCGCCGGGCTGCTCACCACGCTGCCGATCCTCTGCTTCGGACTACTGGCCCCGTTCGCGGCGAAGCTGGCCCGGCGGATCGGCATGACGCGGGCGCTCGGCGCGATGATGGCCCTGCTCACCGCGGGCATCGCGGTGCGGCTCGCGCCCGGACTGCCGGCGCTCTTCGCGGGCACCGTCCTGATCGGTGCGGCGATCTCCCTCTCGAACGTGCTCGTCCCCAGCGTCATCAAGCGCCACTTCCACCAGCGCACCGGCCTGATGATGGGCCTGTACTCCGTCGCCCTGTTCTGCGGCGCGGCTCTCGCGGCCGGGGTGACGGTGCCGCTGGGCGACGCGCTCGGGCTCGGCTGGCGCGGGGCGATCGGTGTCTGGGCCGTGCTCTCGGCGCTCGCGTTCGTGTGCTGGCTGCCGCAGTTGCGCCGTGCGGACGTGCCGGCCGCCCCGGCCGGGCAGGCGGCCGACTCCCGTACGCCACTGCGCCGTTCGCGCCTCGCCTGGCAGATCACGCTGCTCATGGGACTGCAGTCCCTGGAGTACTACGCGTGCGCGGCCTGGATCCCCGCGATGCTCACCGACGAGGGCATGTCCAGTACGCAGGCCGGCTGGATGCTGTCCCTGATGAGCCTGGTCGGCATCGCGGGCTCGCTCGCCTTCACCGCGCTCGTCGGCCGGGCCGGCAACCAGGTGCCGTTCGCCCTCACCGGCACCGCGCTCTTCTTCGTCTCCCTGATCGGCCTGATCGTGGCACCGGTCGGCGGGGCCTACGCGTGGATGCTGATGCAGGGTTTCGGCTCCGGGCTGCTCATCAGTACGGCTCTTGCCGTGATCGTGCTGCGTGCCCCCGACGCGGGGCGGGCCGCCGAGATGTCCGGGATGGCGCAGGGGGTCGGGTATCTGCTCGCCGCGGCGGGTCCGTTCCTGCTCGGTGCGCTGCACGACGCGACGGGCGGCTGGACGGTTCCGCTGTCGCTGCTCGCCGTGGTGTGCGTGCCGATGGGTGTCGCGGGGGTCGGGGCCGGACGCGCCCGGCAGTTGGAGGCGTGAGGCCCAGGGCTTTGCCACTGCTACCGGTGCGGGGAGATAGGCTTTCGCGGCCGGGGGTCCGCTGGGGGCCGAGCCCGGCGCAAGTGAAGGCGCACTGACTCGATCCGGGGGTCTGCCGATGATGTTCGACGTGGGGGCGTGGATGACTGGTTCGCAGGTGCCGACCCGGGCTGCCGCCCGCCGGACGTGGTGACCGTCGTGGAGACCAACGGCGAGAGCGCCGCCCCGGACCGCACCAAGTCCCCGCTCCCGGTACGCCACCCCGACGCGTCCCGCCTCCACCCGGGCAAGCTCCACCCAAAACCCCGCCCCCAGCCCAACTCCGGCGCCGCGACGGAACGCCCGCACGTGCCGTCACCGGCTCAGCCCAACCCCGGAGCCCCCGGGGAGCACCCGTACGCGCAGTCTCCGGCCCAGCCCAACTCCGACGCTGCGACGGAGCGCCCGCACGTGCAGCCGCAGGCCCAGCCCAACTCCGGCGCCGCGCAGGAAAGCCCGCACGTGCCGTCACCGGCTCAGCCGAACCCCGGGACCACCGGGGAGCGCCCCCACACGCAGTCCCCGACCCAGCCCAACTCCGACGCTGCGACGGAGCGCCCGCACGTGCAGCCGCAGGCCCAGCCGACTCCTGGGGCCACCGGGAAGTACCCGCACACATCGTCACCGGCCCAGCCCAACTCCGACGCTGCGACGGAGCGCCCGCACACATCGTCACCGGCTCAGACGACTCCCGACTCCCCGGCGGGACTCCCGCACACGCCGTCATCGGCCCAGCCGAACCCCGGGACCACCGGGGAGCGCCCCCACACGCAGTCACCGGCCCAGCACAACTCCGACGCTGTGACGGACCCCTCACATACGCAGCCTCCGGACCAGCCGAACCCCGCGGCTTCGACTGAGCGCACACCCGCGCCGTCACCGGCCCAGCTGGCTGCTGAGGCCGCGACGGAACCCCCGCGCACGCAGCCTCCGGCCCAGCCGGACCCCGCGGTGGCGGACCGCACCGCGCCGGGTGCGTCCACCGATGCGACGGTGCCGCAGCCGCACACACCCCACCCCGTGGAGACCGCCCCGCAGCCACACGCGGACACCGCCGAGGGCACAGCCACGCCCGACGCAGCCTCGCAACCGCCCGTCGACGGCGCGCCCAACCCACGGCCCGTCCCGACAGCGCCGCCGGTGGACGTCACGGAACCCCCGGCGCCCCGCATAGACACACCCCAGGGGCCCCGGCCGACCCCCGCGCACCCGGCCCCGTCACATCCCGCGCCCTCCCCCGAGGAGACCGCCCCGCACTCCCGGCCCGCCACACCGCCCCGCACAACCGTTACGGCACCGCCTCCCCCCACCGACCTCACCCCGAGGCCGCTGCCCGGCACGCAGCCCCGTACAGACACCACGGGGACCACCTCGACCCCCCTCCCGGCACCGCAGCCCGCCCCCACCCACACGGTCGACACCACCGAACCCCAGGACCGCGCACCCGCACCCTCGGCACCCGGCCCCCAGGACGCGCCGCCGCTGCCCCCCGCACCGGGTACGTCCACCACCCCGCCGGTCGAAGACGCCCGCCCGGTGACCACCCCACCCCCCATGCCATCGGCCCCGCCCCCCACGCCCGCTCCCCCCGCGGCCAGCGGCTCCGTTCCGGTCGTCCGGCCCCGCCCGGGCATCGCCTTCCCCGCCCCCGAGCCCGTGCTCACCGTCGATCCCCGGCTCACGCAGGCCACGGGCAAGCCGCAGCACGGCGACTCGGTGGCCCGCAGGTCGGGCCGGTCGTTGCGCCGGATCGCCAGGCCGTCCGCGCAGGCGGGCGGCGAAGAGGCGCGCTGGGTACGGGAGTTGCAGTACCCGGTGACCAAGGGCCGGGTCATCGCGGTGACCTCGATCCGGGGCGGCGTCGGCAAGACCACCGCCGCCGCGCTCGTCGCCCGTACGCTCCAGCGCGTCCGCCAGGACCCGGTGCTGGCCCTGGAGGCGGACGCCGCCCTCGGCACGCTCGCGGTACGGCTCGGCGCCCAGTCGGTGCGCTGGTCCTGCGGCGAACTCGCCCAGATCCTCACGCCGTCGATGCATCTCCTCGACATCACCGGCTACTTGGTGCCCCTCCCCGACGGCGGCTGGCTGCTCCCCGCGAGCCAGGGCCGGGTCGGGCCGCCGCTGGACGTGCCGACCTACCGCACCGTCACCCTCGCGCTGCGCCGCCACTTCGCCATGACGGTCGTCGACTGCGAGACGCTGCCGGGCGACGTCGCGCGAACCGCCATGGACACCGCGCACGCCCGCGTCGTCGTCGCCCCGATGACGGCCGAGGGCGTCGGCGGCACCCGCGTCGTCCTGGACTGGCTGGCCGGCCTGCCGCACTCCACGCTGCCGTCCACCGTCGTGGCCCTCACCTCGGGCGCACCGGACCAGAACCTCGACCTGGCCGCGGCCACGGCCCACATCCGCGAGACCGGCGCGGGCGTCGTCCACCTCCCCTACGACCGCCACCTCGCGGCGGGCGGCCCGATCCGCACGGAGTTGCTCGCCTCGGCGACCCGGCGCGCGGCCGCGCACCTCGCGGCCGAGGCGGTGCAGCGGGCGGTGCGCAGCCAGTGAGCCCGCGGTGCGGGGTACCGCGCACCCCGTAGCCGCAGACACCCCGGAAACCGGCCCGACCGGCGACGGCCTACGCACCGTCCGCGCAAATGTCAAGCATTGACGTCCCTGTCTCCCCCTGCGATCTTGGCAAGCGCTTTCCAGCCACCTGGCGTCAAGGGGGACGCATGAGGGACAGGGACTCCACCGCACCGGCCCGCACCGCCGGGCCACCGCACGAGCCGCGCCGCGCGCTGTTCTCCGGCCGCTACACCCACCTCTGGGGCTTTCTGCTCGCGGGCTGGCTCGTCAGCTACGCGGACCGCACGGTCACCGGCCCGGTCGTCTCCTGGATGATCGAGAACAAGGCCGGTTTCATCGGCGACGCGTCGAACCCGGCGACGCTCGGCGGCCTCATCGGCTCGATGTTCTTCACCGGGTACATGCTCACGCAGTACGCGGGCGGCCGGCTCGGCGACCGGTACGGGCACCGGGAGATGCTCGTCGTGTCGCTGCTCTGGGCCGGGCTGCTGACGCTCGTCTCCGGCCTGACCGGCGGCCTCGTCGGGTTCGTCGTCGCCCGGGTGCTCACCGGCCTGGGCGAGGGCGTCTTCTACTCCAACGACCGGGTCCTGGTCATCGGCCACACGCCCCCGGCCCGCCGGACCATCGGCCTCGGCGTCGTCCTGTCGGGCCTGTCCATCGGCCTGACCGTCGGCATCGTCGCCACGCCGCACCTGATCGACCTGGGCGGCGCCTGGGGCCTGGGCGACCGGGCGTGGAGCATGCCGCTGTACGTGTTCGGCACCGTCTCCCTGCTGGTCGCGGCGGCCACGTGGTGGTTCTTCCGGGCCCGCGGCGACCGCCCGCTGCGGCTGGGCCCTCCGGCGCTGCGGCTGATCGGCTACTCGGTGCCCGCGGCGGTCGCCATCGTCGCGCTCTTCTTGCTGGCCGACGAGTTCAGCTGGCCGGAGTGGCTGACGGCGGTCGGTTCGGGTGTCCTGTTCCTCGTCATGGTGACGCTCGTGATCCGGGGCATCATCCGTACCGGGCGCTCCGCGCACCTCCTCAACCGCAACGTCTGGCTGATCTGCCTCAGCTTCGTCGCGGTGATGTGGAACCTGTGGTTCTTCTCGTTCTGGTCCGTGCAGATCGTCGCGGAGAGCGCGCACAGCAGCCTCGGCGCCGCCGCGCTGACCGCCGCGTTCAACGCGGGGGCGGGCATCATCGGCTTCCCGGTCGGCGGCTGGATCGCGGACCGGCGGGTGCGCGCGGGCAAGGGCCGCAAACCGCTGGCGGTGGTGTGCGCCGCGGTGCACACGGTGCTCGCGGTGGCGTTCGGCCTGAGCCTGCTGGACGGGCGCCCGTCCCTGCTGTTGCTCGGCCTGATCCTGTTCTGCTCCGGGCTCTTCTTCAACGCGTTGCAGCCCATCGTGCACAGCCTCCTGGGCGACCTCGCCCCCGAGGAGGACCGGGGTTCGCTCTTCGGCCTGTTCAACCTGGTGGCCGAGATCGGCGCGGTGGCCAGCCCGGTCGTCAGCGGTGTGCTGCGCGACGCGACGGGCAGCTGGGCGCCGGGTGTCTTCACGGCCGCCGGTGTGATGGCCGTGTCGGTCGTGCTGTACGGGCTCGTCAAAGAGCGGATACCCGAGGCGGCGTGAGCCCGGGGCGCCCCGACTCCCGTGGCCGGCAAGCCCGGTCAGCAGCCCCGGGCGACCGGTTCGACGGTGACCTTCGCGCGCGCGTCCGCCTCGTCGACCTTCGTGTAGGCGTCGCGGCGGACGCGGTACCAGACGTCGTCCGTGCGCGGCTCGCCGTTCACGTCGTCGAGCCGGACGCACCAGCGTTCGGGGCGCACGACGCGGGTGTACGTCTCCGTGCCGCGGCGCACCTTCGTGCAGTCCTGGTGCTTCTCGGTGGTGTACCAGGTCCGGGTCCGTCCCTTGCTGCGGCCGGTGTGCCTGACCTTGCGGCTCTCGCTCGCGCACGTGCGCACCAGGTGCGGACGGGTGCTGCGGGCGGTCTGCCGCGTCACGTGCCGTACCGCGTCGCGGACTCCGGCGACCGTCCTGGGCCGCCCGTCCGGCCGGCCGGCGTGGGCGCCGCTCCCCTTCGCCGCGCCGGCGTGCCCCGACGGCTCCCGGTCCGCGCCGCCGCCACCGCCCCCGCACGCCGCGAGCGCGGCCACGAGCACCATCGTCAGCCCGGCCAGTGCCGGTCTCCGCGTCCAGGCCATCGTTCCTCTTTGTGTACATGCCGACAGGAACGGGCAGCGTAGCCGATCATGGACGGCCGCCCGGCTCCTGGGCCGCCCGGGCATGAAGGGAGCGAGCGCCGCTCCGGTCCGCGTCAGATCACGACGGCGCCACGTCCAGCGCGCTGATCCCGCACGCGCCCCGCGCCGTACCCGGAGCGCCGCTGACGAGGTCGAGCCGGAGCCGACGACAGCGGACGGCGTCGAAGGTGACGACGGTCGGCTCGCCGGACGCCGCGGCCCGGTGGAGGTCGGCGCCGGGCACGGGAACGTACCGCGTGCCGTCCCACGCCGAGACGGTGACCGATGCCGGCAGTGTGTGCCGGTCGTCGGCGGTGAAGGAGATCTCGACCCGCCCGACCGTCCGCTCCCGCCGCCACTCCACCGAGACCCAGTCGCGCGGCCGGGCCCCCTCGAAGGCGGGCAGCAAGGCCGTGGCGGCCTTGTGGAAGGCGTTGGACCACTGTGTCGCCGGGTCGCCGTCGAGCATCGCGGCGGGCAGCGTGTCCGGGGCGCCCGAGTAACTGGCGTCGGCGCGCGGGAAGACGGCGGGGCCCGGTCCCGGATCGGGCGCGAACGGCGTGCCCGGGGTGACGGGCGCCCCGGCCGGCCCGGTGACCCGTACGGACACCTTCCCGGTGCGCAGGCCGCCGGCGCGGGCGGTGACGGTGAGCGTGCCGGGCCGGGTCCCCGCGCGGACGATCGCGAGCGCCAGGCCGTGGAAGGCGGTGCGGGTAGTGGCCTGGTAGCGCTCGGCGCTCTCCTGGCGTCCGTTGTCGACCCCCGCCAGTTGTCCGCCGTCGACGGCGAACTCGATGAGGTGCTCGGCGTCGGGCACGACGACGCCGCGCGCGTCGACGACCTCGGCCGTCACGAAGGCGAGCGCGCGCCCGTCCGCGGCGACCGACGTGCGGTCGGCGGTCAGCCGCACGCCGTGCGCCGCGCCTGCCGTGCGCAGCACATCCGTGGCCACGGCCTTCCCGCGGCGCCGTGCGACCGCCTTCAGCTCACCGGGTGCGAACGGCACCTTCCAGTTCAGATGCAGTTTGCCGGCGCTGCCGTTCGGGCTGGTGTAGCTGCCCGGGTAGGGGCCGGAGGTCACGGTCTTGTCGTCGCCGGTCGCCTCGGTGGTCTCCAGGTAGGGCCGGCCGTCGACGGTCTTCTTCTCGTCGAAGGAACGCACGCCGAGCGAACGGCCGTTGAGGAACAGCTCGACGTCGGCGACGTTCGCGTACGCCCACACCTCCACCTCCGCCCCGCGCTCGTGCGTCGTCCAGTCCATCGGCAGCAGATGCACCATCGGCTCGTCCGACCACTGGCTGCGGAAGAGGTGGAACATGTCCTTGGGGAAGCCGGCGGTGTCGACCGCGCCGAAGAACGACGCCTTCACCGGGAACACGTCGTACGGGGTGGGCTCGCCGATGTAGTCGATGCCGGACCACAGGAACTCGCCCGCGAAGTACCGCCGGTCGCGGTCCTTCTTCAGGCCGTACTCGCCGCTCATGGTCCAGGAGGCGAGGTTGTTGTCGTAGCTGGAGGTCGCGCGGCGGCCGGGGGTGTGGTTCTCCCCCGTGTTGAGGTGCTCCGGCTCCTGGTACGTGCCCCGGCTCGACGTCTGCGAGGACGATTCGGACTCGAAGAGGAACAGGTGCGGGTAGCGGGCGTGCAGCGCGTCGACGGAGGCGGCCGTGTTGTAGTTCAGGCCGAGGCCGTCGAGCCCGGCGAGGATCAGGTCGGCGGGCGAGCCCGCGGCGGGCAGCGAACGGTACTTGTCGGAGCCGATGACGACCGGCCGCGTCGGGTCGAGCGTCTTGACCGCGTCGATGAGGCGCCGGGCGATGGCGATGCCCTCGGTGCGGGTCGAGTCGGGGATCTCGTTGCCGATCGACCACATCAGCACGGCCGGTGAGTTGCGGGCCGCCCGCACCATCTCGGCGATGTCGGCGTCGCTGTGCGCGTCGAAGAAGCGGCCGTAGTCGTAGGTGTTCTTGCCGGTCCGCCAGCAGTCGAAAGCCTCCACGAGCATGATCACGCCGAGTTCCTCGCACGCCTCGACCACCTCGGGCGCGGGCGGATTGTGCGAGGTGCGCAGAGCGTTGACGCCCATGTCCTTCATGATCCGCAGCTGGCGCCGGACGGCGTCGGGGTGGACGGCCGCGCCGAGCGCTCCGAGGTCGTGGTGGAGGTCGACGCCCTTGATCTTCAGGTGGGTGCCGTTGAGGGAGAGGCCGTTCTCGGGGTCGAAGACGGCGTGCCGGATACCGAAGCGGGTGCGGTAGGTGTCGACGGTGCGCCCGTCCACGCGCAGGTCGGTGACGAGCGTGTACCGGTGCTCCGGGGTCTCTATGGACCACAACTGCGGACTTCGCAGGGTGAGTTGATGGTGCGCCGTGGCCGGGCCCCCCGCCACGCCCTTGAGCAGGGACTCGGCCCGCGCAACGCGCCGCCCCTTGGGGTCGCGGACCGTGGAGACGACGGTGACGTCCCGCGCGGTACCCGGCTCGCCCACGACCGCGGTGCGCACGTCGACCGTCGCGTACCCGTTGTCCAGGGTCGCGGCCAGATCGGGCGTCGTCACGAAGGTGCCCCAGCGCGCGACATGCACCGGCTCGGTGACCACGAGGCGGGCCCGGCGGTAGATTCCGCTGCCGGAGTACCAGCGGCTGCTGGGCAGTTGGTTGCGGACCTCGACCGCGAGGACGTCGGCGGTCCGGCCGTCGGTGTGCACGAGGCCGGTGATGTCGTAGGCGAACCCGGTGTAGCCGTAGGGGTGGTTGCCGACGAGCGTGCCGTTCACGTAGACGTTCGCGTCCATGTAGACGCCGTCGAACTCGACCGAGATCCGCTTGCCCGCGTAGTGGCGCGGCACCGTGAACGTCTTCCGGTACCAGCCGAGACCGCCCGGCAGGAAGCCGGTACCGCTGGTGGTGTGGTGCTCGGTGGTCGGGGTCTGCTCGATGCTCCAGTCGTGCGGGACCGCGACCGTGCGCCAGTGCGTGTCGTCGAATCCGGGCTGCTCGGCATCGGCGTAGGCGCCGGCCGGGTCGGCGCCGGCGCCGAGGTCGACGAGCGCGAAGCGCCAGCCGTCGGTGAGTTCGACGGTACGGCGTCCGACCGTGCCGGTGCGCTCGGCGGCGTGGCCCGGAGGTACGGCGAGTGCCCCGGCGACGGGGGCGGCCGCGCCCGCGGCCAGCACGGTTCTGCGGGTGACAGGCATGACGGGTCCCCTCGAAGCGAACAGGTCCGTACGCACAGGTCTTGGCGGACGGGTCGTGACGAACGAGTCCGATCGAACAATGCGATCGAACAACTGCGATCGAACAGCTCCGACCAAACAGGTTCGATCAAACAGGTTCGATCAGAAAGCAACTGGCGTGCGAGAACGGATCCTTCGACTTCGGCCAGGCCTTAGTCAAGGCCCTTGGCAAATCCCGCCCAAACTGCCGATATGCCGAACACGGACGGTGTGCGCACGGCTCGCGGAGGGGCCGGGTGGGCCGGAATGTCCGGCTTGCGGATAGCGTTGACCGGATCGACGAAGATCGACGGTTTCGTGAGCGTCCGCGAGCCCAGAACGTTCGCGGCGGAAGGCGGCGCGCAGTGCACGGCGAGTACAAGATCCCCGGCGGCAAGCTCGTCGTCGTCGATGTCGACGTGGCGGGCGGCGTGCTCCGCGGCGTCCGGGTCGCGGGTGACTTCTTCCTGGAGCCGGACGACGCCCTGCCGGCGATCAACGGCGCGCTCGAAGGCGCCCCCGCCGACGCGGACCAGGCGACGCTGGCCGCCCGCGTCGAGGCGGCGCTGCCGCCCGGCACCACCATGCTCGGCCTGACCACCGACGGGGTCGCCACGGCCGTGCGCCGCGCGCTCGCCCAGGCCACCGACTGGCGCGACTACGACTGGCAGCTCGTCCACGACGCGCCGCAGTCCCCCGTGCTGCACATGGCGCTCGACGAGGTCATGACGGAAGAGGTCGCCCTCGGGCACCGGCCGCCGACGCTACGGGTCTGGGAGTGGGACCGGCCCGCCGTGATCATCGGCAGCTTCCAGTCGCTGCGCAACGAAGTGGACGCCGGCGGCGTGGACCGCCACGGGGTCACGGTGGTGCGCCGCATCTCCGGCGGCGGCGCGATGTTCGCGGAACCGAAGTCGACGATCACGTACTCCCTCGCCGTCCCCGAGTCGCTGGTCTCGGGCCTCTCCTTCCAGGACTCGTACGCCTACCTCGACGACTGGGTGCTCGGCGCCCTGGCCGACATGGGCATCAAGGCCTGGTACCAGCCGCTCAACGACATCGCCACGGACGTCGGCAAGGTCGCGGGCGCCGCGCAGAAGCGGATCGTGGCGGGCGAGGGCGCGGTGCTCCACCACGTGACGATGTCGTACGACATCGACGCCGACAAGATGGTCGAGGTGCTGCGCATCGGACGGGAGAAGCTCTCCGACAAGGGCACCAAGAGCGCCAAGAAGCGCGTCGACCCGCTGCGGCGACAGACCGGCCTCCCCCGTGAGGAGGTCATCTCCCGCATGATCGACTCCTTCCGGAGCCGCTACGGGCTCACCGACGGCGCGGTGACCGAGGCGGAGCTGGCCCGGGCCCAGGAGCTGGTCCGCACGAAGTTCGGCACGCGGGAGTGGACGGAGCGGGTGCCGTAGGGGGCGGGCGGCCCTTACCGCGGGCCGCCCGGGCGCGGTCAGTGGAGCGCGATGTCCCCGGTGCGCGTGGGGACCGCGTCGAGCGCGGCGAGCGTCGCCGCGTCGAGGGTGAGCGCGCCCGCCTCCACGTTGGTCCGCAGGTGCTCCGGATCGGCGGTGCCCGGGATGAGGAGCACGTGCGGGGCGTGGTGCAGCAGCCAGGCGAGCCCCACCTGCGCGGGCGTGCTGCCGAGGGCGTGCGCCGCCGCGGTGACGGCGGGTTCGTCGGTCACCTTCGGCATGCCGGCGAAGGCGCTGCCGAGCGGGAAGTACGGCACCCAGGCGATGCCCTCGGCGCGGCAGAGCTCCACCATGTCCTCGTCGCCGCGCGCCACCAGGCTGTAGGCGTTCTGGACGCAGGCGACGCCCACGGGGAGCGCCTGGCGCAACTGGTCCGCGGTGACGTTGCTGACGCCGATCTCGCCGATCTTGCCCTCGTCGCGCAGGGCGGTCAGGACGGCGAGCTGGTCGTCCATGGCGACGAGCTGGTCCCCCTCGGCGCGCAGGCCGGGGCCGGTGTCGGCGCGGCGCAGATTGACCACGGGGACCTGGTCGAGCCCGAGGCTCTTGAGGTTCGCCTCGACGCCGGCCCGCAGCTGCTCGGGGCGCTGGGCGAGGCGGAGCGGGAGGGGCCCGCCGGAATCGGGTTCGGCGCCGACCTTGCTGACGACGAGGACGTCGTCCTCGGGGCGCAGCGCCTCCGCGATGACCTCGTTGACAAAGCCGTGCCCGTAGAACTGGGCGGTGTCGATGTGGTCGACGCCCAGTTCGACCGCGCGCCGGACCAGGGCGACGGCGGCGGCGCGGTCGTCGCGCAGCCGCTCCAGCTGCATGGCGCCGAAGCCGACGCGGGAGACGGTGCGCCCGGCCAGCGTGGCGGCTCCGCCCGCCCGGGCCGCTCCGGCCGCGGTGAACTGTTCGGATCGATCGGTGGAAGCCATGACGAACCCGCCCTCGTGAGACGATGGGGTAAACGGAGGAACCTCCGTTACGACGACCGTACCACTAAACGGAGGGCCTCCGCTTTGACCGCGTCCGACTCCGCGCCCCCCGGCCGCCCCGCCGCGACTCCGGCCGCCCGCCCGGCGCGCGCCGACGCCCGGCGCAACCGCGAGAAGCTCCTGGCCGCCGCGCGCACGGTGTTCTCCTCGACGCACGAGAGCGCCTCCCTCGAAGCCGTCGCGCGCGAGGCGGGCGTCGGGATCGGCACGCTCTACCGCCACTTCCCCACCCGCGAGGCCCTCGTCGAGGCTCTGTACGCGGCCGAACTGGACGCCGTCGTCGACAGCGCGCCCGCGCTCCTCGCCGCCCTCCCGCCCGAAGCGGCGCTGCGCGCCTGGCTGGAGCGGTACGCCGCGTTCCTCGCGGCCAAGCGCGGCATGTCCGAAACCCTGCGCGCGGGCTGGGCCTCCGGCAGCATCGCGACCCCGGTCACGCGGGAGCGGATCACGGCGACCCTCGCGACGTTCCTCGATGCGGGGCAGCAAACGGGCACGCTCCGCGCGGACCTGGAGCCGGAGGAGGTCACGATGATGCTGCTGGGTACGTTCCTCTCCACACAGGCGGTCAACCGCCCGGAGAAGACGGCCCGTCTCCTGGGCCTGGTCGTGGACGCGCTGCGCCCGGTCTGACGGCCGGCCCGACGCGGCCGGGCGGGGTTGCGCTCCGCCCGTTCTCCGCCAATTCCCCGCGCCTGCCGCCTCGGCGGCAACCTTCGGGCCGGCGGCGGCGACGACATGGCGAGTCGTTCATCGGAAACTCCCGGCCGCTCCGAAGGAGACGTTCCATGACCGTTCCCCGCCCCGCCAGAACGGTGGCCGCCCTGACCGGCGCCCTGGGCATCGCCGCCGCGGCCCTCCTGGCCCTGCCCGGCACGGCCGCCGCGCACGGCGTGGCCCTCACCCCCGGGTCGCGCACCTACCTCTGCTACAAGGACCTCCTCGCGCACTCTTCGACCCAGATGCCCGCGAACCCCGCCTGCCAGGCGGCCGTTCGGCAGACAGGCACCACGCCGCTGTACAACTGGTTCGCGGTCCTCGACTCGAACGCGGGCGGCCGCGGCGCGGGTTACGTAGCGGACGGCACACTGTGCAGCGCGGGCGACCGCAGCCCGTACGCCTTCTCGCCCTACAACGCCGCGCGCACCGACTGGCCGGTCACCCACCTCACCTCCGGCGCCACCATCGAGGTCAAGTACAGCAACTGGGCACACCACCCGGGCACGTTCCAGGTGTACGTCACCAAGGAGGGCTTCGATCCGGCGCAGCCGCTCCACTGGTCGGACCTGGAGAAGGTGCAGAGCGTCCAGAACCCGCCCCACGACGGCGGCCCGGGCACCGAGGCGGGCCACTACTACTGGGATCTGCGGCTGCCGCAGCGCACCGGCCGTCACGTCATGTTCGTCCAGTGGATCCGCTCCGACAGCCAGGAGAACTTCTTCTCCTGCTCGGACCTGGCCTTCGACGGCGGCAACGGCGAGGTGACGGGCCTGCCCCCCCAGGCCCGGACGAGCGCGCAGGCGGCCGCGGCCGGCGCGGGCACGACGAACGAAGGGGCGGACGCTGCGCCCGCCGACCACGCAGGCCAGGCAGGCCCCGGTGCGGGCACCGCGGTGGCGGCCGCCGATGTCGACGCCGACGCCGGGAAGGAGCCCGCCTCCGCTCTCGACAACGCCGGCATGCTCGCGTCGACCGGGGCCGTCGCGCTGATCGGCGGGGCGGTCCTGCACGTGGGAATGCGCAGGCCGCGCGCGGACCGCGGCTGACGCCTCCGGCCGCTCCGGCACATACGCAGAATCCCCAGGTCGGCGATGCGACCTGGGGATCCAGTGGTGTCCGAGGGGGGACTTGAACCCCCACGCCCGATAAAGGGCACTAGCACCTCAAGCTAGCGCGTCTGCCATTCCGCCACCCGGACAAGGTGTCTGCCGTTCGCGAGGTGTTCCCCGCGGCGACATGGACAACAATACCAAGGTTTCGCGGTGGCTTTCACCTGTGTATCCGCGGGCCTGACCTGCGGGTTTACACACTCACCGTGTGTGACAGACCGGCCACGGCGCGGCGGCCCGGGGCGGGGGCCGAGGTCAGGGCATCAGGTGGTACCCGGGGAAGTTCCCGGGCAGCCGCTCTCCCGCCGGGCCCTCGGTGACCGCTCTGATCAGCAGCTCGCCGCCGACGAAGGCGCCGCGCCAGGAGGCGCCGAACCCGCCGAAGAGCTCCTCGCGGTCGCCGCGCGAGCGCGGCGTGGCGTGGCCGACCTTGAAGGCCCGGATCTGCGGGGCCAGCCGTTCGTACGTCCTTTCGTCGTCGGTGGAGAGGGTGGCGACCAGGGCACCGTTCGAGGCGTTCATGGCGGCGAGCAGCTCCGCCTCGGTGTCGACCAGGACGATCGTGTCGACCGGGCCGAAGGGTTCGGCGTGGTGCAGCGGCGACGAGGGGGGCGGGTTGAGGAGCGTGACCGGGTGGACGTACGCGCTGGTGTCCTGGCCCGGCAGGAAGCGGCCGGGGTCGGGGACGGACCGGTGCAGGGGGACGGCGCCGCGGTCGATCGCCTCGGCTACCTGGTCGGTGAGGTCCTTGGCCTTCGCCGCGTTGATCAGCGGCCCGAAGTCCAGCTCCGGGCAGGGGTCCGCCGGGTCCGCCACGGCCAGCGGGTGGCCGACGCGCAGGGTGCGTACGGCCAGCAGGTACGCGGCGAGGAAGGCGTCGAAGGCGTCGCGCTGCACGACGAAGCGGGGGTAGGCGGTGCACCGCTGCTTGCCGTAGTCGAAGAGTCTGGGGATCGCGGCGGTCAGCCGCGGCCAGTCGGTGTAGTCCCAGATGCCCCAGGTGTTGAGTCCTTCCTGTTCGAGGATGTGCCGCTTGCCGAGGTCGGCGACGTGCGTGGCGACACGGGCGCCGGTGTCGCGCCCGCCGACGAAGGAGACGCAGCCGATCTCCGGCGCCCGCACCAGCGCCTCGGAGAGCTGTCCGCCACTGCCGCTGACGAGCGTGACGGGAATGCCTTCGCGGGCGGCCAGCGCGCAGGCCAGGGTGAGGCAGGAGACGCCGCCGTCGGTCGGGGCCTTGGCGATGACCGCGTTCCCTGCCAGTGTCTGCACCAGCACTGCGTGAACGAGCACGCTCATCGGGTAGTTCCAGCTGGCGATGTTCGACACCGGGCCGGGCAGCGCGGTGCGTTCGCCGAGGAGGGCGTCGATGCCGTCGACGTACCAGCGCACGCCGTCGACGGCCCGGTCCACGTCGGCCTGCGCGAGCCGCCACGGCTTGCCGATCTCCCAGACGAGCAGGAGGGCGAGGAGTTCGCGGTGCTGGGTGAGGGCGTCCAGGGTGGTGGCGACGCGGGCGCGCCGTTCGGCCAGGGGGACGTGCCGCCAGGCGCGGTGCTGGTCGAGCGAGGCGCGTACGGCCTGGTGGGCGGTGGCGGCGTCGAGGCGCGGCGGGCCCGCGATCGGGCTGCCGTCGACGGGGGTGGTGGCGGGCAGGGCGCGGCCGTCGGCGTGCCAGCCGCCGTTCCACAGGTTGAGGACGCGGTCCTCGCGGAAGGCCTCGGGGGCGACGGCACGGCAGCGCTGCCAGGCGTCGTCCCAGGAGGTGCCGGCCTTGAGGGTGAGGGCGGTTGCCATTGTGATCTCCGCTCACGGTGCACGGTCGGGGCGGGTGCTTGTCATGGCGTGGGGACATGCGGACGTGGGGCGGGCGGGTGCGGGACGGGAGGCGCCCGGAGAGCGCCTCCCGTACGCCACGTGCCGTCGGGTCTGCGGCGGCCGGTGGTGAGCCACGCGTCACCTGCCGTGCGCGAGCCGTTCCAGGACGAGGCGGGCCGTTTCGGCCGGGGTGGATCCGACGCGTACGCCGGCCGCCTCCAGGGCCTGCTTCTTGGCCCGCGCGGTGCCGGAGGAGCCGGAGACGATGGCGCCCGCGTGCCCCATGGTCCTGCCCTCGGGGGCGGTGAACCCGGCGATGTAGGCGACGACCGGCTTGGTGACGTGGTCGCGGATGTGGGCGGCGGCGCGCTCCTCGGCGTCGCCGCCGATCTCGCCGATGAGGACGACGAGGTCGGTGTCCGGGTCGGCCTCGAAGGCGGCGAGGCAGTCGATGTGGGTGGTGCCGATGACGGGGTCGCCGCCGATGCCGACGCAGGTGGAGAAGCCGGTGTCCCGTAGCTCGTACATGAGTTGGTACGTGAGGGTGCCGGACTTGGAGACGAGTCCGATGCGGCCGGGTTTGGTGATGTCGGCGGGGATGATGCCCGCGTTGGCCTGGCCGGGGGTGATGAGTCCGGGGCAGTTGGGGCCGATGACGCGGGTGCCCTGGTGGCGGGCGTACGCGTGGAAGGCGACGGCGTCGTGGACGGGGATGCCCTCCGTGATGACGACGGCGAGCGGGACGCGTGCGTCGGCGGCCTCGACGACGGCGGCCTTGGCGAAGGCGGGCGGCACGAAGATGACGGTGGTGTCGGCCCCGGTGGCGTCCATGGCTTCGCGGACGGCGCCGAAGACGGGGACCGCGCGGTCGTCGAAGTCGACGGTGCGGCCGGCCTTGCGGGGGTTGACGCCGCCCACCACGTCCGTGCCCGCGGCGATCATGCGGCGGGTGTGCTTCATGCCCTCGGCGCCGGTCATGCCCTGGACGAGGACCTTGCTCTCTTCGGTCAGGTAGATGGCCATGTCCCGGCTCCTCCAAGGGGGGTGGTGGCGAGGGCGAGGCCGGCGGCCTGCTGGGCGGCGCCGTCCATGGTGGCGGCCTGCTGGATCAGCGGGTGGGCGCGGGCGTCGAGGAGGGCGCGGCCGCGGGCGGCGTTGTTGCCGTCGAGGCGGACGACGAGCGGTCTGGTCAGCCGGACGCTGTCCAGGGCCCGCACGATGCCGTCGGCGACGGCGTCGCAGGCGGTGATGCCGCCGAAGACGTTGACGAGGACGGCTTTCACGGCCGGGTCGGAGAGGATGACGCCGAGCCCGTCGGCCATGGTCCGGGCGGAGGCGCCGCCGCCGATGTCGAGGAAGTTGGCGGGGCGGGCGCCGCAGCCGGCGACGGCGTCGAGGGTGGACATGACGAGCCCCGCGCCGTTGCCGATGACGCCGACCTCGCCGTCCAGCTTCACGTAGGTGAGGCCCTTGGCCGCCGCGTCGGCCTCCAGGGGGTCGTCGTACGTGCCCTCTTGCGCGCCCCAACGCGCGCGTCGGAAGCGGGCGTTGTCGTCGAGCGTGACCTTGCCGTCGAGCGCGACGAGCTGTCCCCGGGCCGTGCGGACGAGCGGGTTCACCTCGACGAGGAGGGCGTCCTCGCGGGTGAGGACGGACCACAGCCGCACGAGGACGTCGACGGCCTCCGGGGGCAGCCCCGCCGCGTCGGCGATCCGGGCGGCCTTGGCCGCGGTGACCCCTTCGGCCGGGTCCACGGGGATCCGGGCGACCGCTTCCGGGCGGGCGGCGGCGACCTCCTCGATCTCCGTGCCGCCCTCGGCGGAGGCGACGGCGAGGAAGGTGCCGGCCGCGCGATCGAGGACGTAGGAGACGTAGAACTCGGCCTCGATGTCCACGGGTTCGGCCAGCATCACGGTGCGGACCGGGTGGCCCTTGATGTCCATGCCGAGGATGCGGCGGGCCGTCTCCTCGGCGGCGGCCGGGTCGGCGGCGAGCTCGACCCCGCCCGCCTTGCCGCGCCCCCCGGTCCTGACCTGCGCCTTGACGACGGCGCGGCCGCCGAGCCGGCGGGCGATCACCCGCGCCTGCGCGGCGGAGTCGGTGATCTCGGCTCGTGGCACCACGATGCCGTGTTCCGCGAAGAGTTCCCTTGCCTGGTGTTCGTACAGGTCCATTCCGGCTCCTGACTGAAAGTGCCGCACGCCCCCTGGACACCACCCATCGGATGCGGGATAACAAGATTCATACAGTATTCGTCGACTGTATGCAATGTACGAGTGCTGGACGAGAGCCAGGTGCGAAGCCGTGCCCGTCACGCCACCGACCTGCGCTTTCCCAGCCCAGCCACTCCCCCAGGAAGGGACGGGACCTCGCCATGCCCCAGTCCGATGCGGACCACGGCCAGGAACAGATCTCCGGTGGACACTTGGTAGCCAAGGCACTCAAGGCCGAGGGTGTGGAGGTCGTCTACACCCTGTGCGGCGGCCACATCATCGACATCTACGACGGCTGCGTCGACGAGGGCATCGAGGTCGTCGACGTCCGTCACGAACAGGTCGCCGCGCACGCCGCCGACGGCTACGCCCGCATCACCGGCAAGCCCGGCTGCGCGGTCGTGACGGCCGGTCCCGGTACCACCGACGCCGTCACCGGAGTCGCCAACGCCTTCCGCGCCGAGTCACCGATGCTGCTCATCGGCGGTCAAGGGGCCCACACGCAGCACAAGATGGGCTCCCTGCAAGACCTGCCGCATGTCGACATGATGACCCCCATCACCAAGTTCGCCGCGACGGTGCCGGACACCGCGCGCGCCGCCGACATGGTCTCCATGGCGTTCCGCGAGTGCTACCACGGCGCGCCCGGCCCCTCCTTCCTGGAGATACCCCGCGACGTGCTCGACGCGAAGGTGCCGGTGGACAAGGCGCGCGTGCCGCAGGCCGGCCGCTACCGGGCCTCCACCCGGTCGGCGGGCGACCCGGCCTCCATCGAGCGGCTCGCCGATCTGCTCGTGCACGCCGAGAAGCCGGCGATCCTCCTGGGCAGCCAGGTCTGGACGACCCGCGGCACCGCCGCCGCCGTCGAGCTGGTGCGCACCCTGAACGTGCCCGCCTACATGAACGGCGCGGGCCGCGGCACCCTGCCGCCCGGCGACCCGCACCACTTCCAGCTCTCGCGCCGCTACGCCTTCTCCAACGCCGACCTGATCGTCATCGTCGGTACCCCCTTCGACTTCCGGATGGGCTACGGCAAGCGGCTCTCCCCCGACGCGACCGTCGTCCAGATCGACCTCGACTACCGCACCGTCGGCAAGAACCGCGACATCGACCTCGGCATCGTCGGCGACGCGGGCCTGGTCCTGAAGCAGGTGACCGAGGCCGCCTCCGGCCGGATCGACGGCGGCGCGGCCAGGCGCAAGGAGTGGCTCGACGAGCTGCGGGCGGCGGAGCGGACGGCAATCGACAAGCGGCTGCCGCAGCTGCGCTCCGACGCCTCCCCCATCCATCCTTACCGGCTCGTCAGCGAGATCAACGACTTCCTCACCGAGGACTCGGTCTACATCGGCGACGGCGGCGACATCGTCACCTTCTCCGGCCAGGTCGTGCAGCCCAAGTCGCCCGGCCACTGGATGGACCCGGGCCCGCTCGGCACGCTCGGCGTCGGCATCCCCTTCGTCCTCGCCGCCAAGAAGGCCCGGCCCGACAAGGAGGTCGTGGCACTCTTCGGCGACGGCGCGTTCTCCCTGACCGGCTGGGACTTCGAGACCCTCGTCCGCTACGACCTCCCCTTCGTCGGGATCGTCGGCAACAACTCCTCGATGAACCAGATCCGCTACGGCCAGAAGGCCAAGTACGGCGCCGCCCGCGAGCGCGTCGGCAACACCCTCGGCGACGTCCACTACGACAAGTTCGCCCAGCTGCTGGGCGGTCACGGCGAAGAGGTCCGCGACCCCGCCGAGATCGGCCCGGCCCTGCGCCGCGCGCGCGAGTCCGGCAAGCCGTCGCTGATCAACGTATGGGTCGATCCGGACGCGTACGCCCCCGGAACCATGAACCAGACCATGTACAAGTAGTGAGGTGCCCTCGCGATGACTGATCTGACCGACACGACCGGCACACCCGTCGCGCCCAAGGCTCTCCACGGCATTCGCGTCCTCGACATGACCCACGTCCAGTCGGGGCCCTCCGCCACCCAGCTGCTCGCGTGGCTCGGCGCGGACGTCGTCAAACTGGAGGCGCCCTCGGGCGACATCACGCGCAAGCAGCTGCGCGACCTTCCCGGCGTCGACTCCCTCTACTTCACGATGCTCAACTGCAACAAGCGGAGCATCACCCTCAACACCAAGTCGGAGCGCGGCAAGGAGCTGCTGACCGAGTTGATCCGCCGCTCCGACGTGATGGTCGAGAACTTCGGCCCCGGCGCCGTCGACCGCATGGGGTTCACCTGGGAGCGCATCCAGGAGATCAACCCGCGGATCGTGTACGCGTCCATCAAGGGCTTCGGCGAGGGCCCGTACACCAACTTCAAGGCGTACGAGGTCGTGGCGCAGGCGATGGGCGGGTCCATGGCGACCACCGGCTTCGAGGACGGGCCGCCGCTCGCCACCGGGGCACAGATCGGTGACTCCGGGACGGGCGTCCACGCCGTGGCCGGCATCCTGGCCGCGCTGCTCCAGCGCGAGAGCACCGGGCGCGGGCAGCGCGTGAACGTGGCCATGCAGCACGCGGTGCTCAACCTGTGCCGGGTCAAACTCCGCGACCAGCAGCGTCTCGCGCACGGTCCGCTCGCCGAGTACCCGAACGAGGACTTCGGCGACGAGGTGCCGCGCTCCGGGAACGCCTCGGGTGGCGGACAGCCGGGCTGGGCCGTGCAGTGCGCGCCCGGCGGGCCCAACGACTACGTGTACGTGATCGTGCAGCCGGTGGGCTGGCGGCCGCTGAGCGAGCTGATCGGGCGGCCCGAACTGGCCGACGACCCCGAGTGGGCGACCCCGGAGGCGCGGCTGCCCAAGCTCAACAAGATGTTCCAGCTGATCGAGGAGTGGTCCTCGACGCTGCCCAAGTGGGTGGTCCTGGAGCAGCTCAACGCCCACAACATCCCGTGCGGCCCGATCCTGTCCACCAGGGAGATCATCGAGGACGCCTCGCTCGCCGCGAACGAGATGGTCGTCGAGGTGGAGCACCCGCAGCGCGGCTCCTTCCGGACCGTCGGCTCGCCGCTCAAGCTCTCCGACAGCCCCGTGGACGTCACCAGTTCGCCACTGCTGGGCCAGCACAACGAAGAGGTCTTCGTCGGTGAACTGGGTCTCGGCGACGAGGAGCTGCGCCTGCTCAAGTCGAACGGAGTGATCTGAATGAGGGACGAGGACCGTGAGCTGAGGGTGCGCGCGCTGTTCGACGCCGTACGGGCCGAGGGGCGCACAGCGCTCACCGCGCCGGAGGGGAAGGTGGTCGCCGACGCGTACGGGATCGCCGTCCCGGGCGAGGAGCTGGCCACCGATGTCGACGAGGCGGTGGCGGCCGCGGCCCGCTTCGGCAAGCCGGTGGTGCTGAAGATCGTCTCTCCCGACATCCTGCACAAGACCGACGCGGGCGGGGTCGTCGTGGGGGTGGAGGGCGCCGGTGACGTACGGGCCGCGTTCCACCACATCATCGCGAACGCGCGTGCGTACGCGCCCGATGCCCGCATCGAAGGCATCCAGGTGCAGGAGTTGCTCCCGACGGGGGCGGACGCGCAGGAGGTCATCGTCGGGGCGGTCACCGATCCGACGTTCGGCAAGGTCGTCGCCTTCGGGCTCGGCGGCGTGCTGGTGGAGGTGCTCAAGGACATCACCTTCCGGCTCGCCCCGGTCGACGCGGAGGAGGCGGTCGGCATGCTCGACTCCATCCGCGCGGCCGAGGTGCTGCGCGGGGTACGCGGCGCACGCGGCGTCGACCGGTGGGCGCTGGCCGAGCAGATTCGCCGGGTCTCGCGACTGGTCACGGACTTCCCCGAGATCGCCGAGGTCGACCTCAACCCGGTCATCGCCACTCCGGAGGGCGCGATCGCCGCGGACATCCGGGTGATCCTCGCGGAGGGCGCGCCCCAGCCCCGGCCCACGTACACGCGCGAGGAGATCCTCGGGACGATGCGGCGCCTGATGCAGCCGCGCTCGGTCGCCGTGATCGGTGCCTCCAACGAGCCGGGCAAGATCGGCAACTCCGTCATGCGCAACCTTGTCGACGGTGGCTTCTCCGGGGAGATCCATCCGGTGAACCCGAAGGCCGATGACATCCTGGGCCGCAAGGCGTACAAGAGTGTCACGGACGTCCCCGGTGAGGTGGATGTGGCGGTCTTCGCGATCCCCGCCAAGTTCGTGGCGGCAGCCTTGGAGGAGGTGGGACGCAAGGGCATCCCGAACGCGGTGCTCATCCCGTCCGGCTTCGCGGAGACCGGTGAGCAGGCTCTCCAGGACGAGATCGTGGCCATCGGCGCGCGGCACGGGGTGCGGCTGCTCGGCCCGAACATCTACGGCTACTACTCGACGTGGCAGGACCTGTGCGCCACCTTCTGCACGCCTTACGACGTGAAGGGCGGGGTGGCCCTCACCTCGCAGTCCGGCGGCATCGGCATGGCGATCCTCGGTTTCGCGCGCACCACCAGGACGGGGGTCTCGGCGATCGTGGGGCTCGGCAACAAGTCGGACCTGGACGAGGACGATCTGCTGACCTGGTTCGGCGAGGACCCGAACACTCAGTGCATCGCCATGCACCTGGAGGACCTCAAGGACGGGCGGGCCTTCGTGGCGGCCGCGCGGGCGACCGTGCCGAAGAAACCCGTCGTCGTGCTGAAGGCGGGGCGGACGGCGGCGGGCGCGCGGGCCGCCGGGTCGCACACCGGGGCGCTGGCCGGCGACGACGCCGTCTACGACGACATCCTGCGCCAGGCCGGGGTCATCCGGGCCCCGGGTCTGAACGACATGCTGGAGTACGCGCGGGCGCTGCCCGTGCTGCCCACCCCGCGGGGCGACAACGTCGTGATCATCACCGGCGCGGGCGGCTCCGGCGTGCTGCTGTCGGACGCGGTGACGGAGAACGGGCTGCGGCTGATGGAGATCCCGGCCGACCTGGACGCGGCCTTCCGGCGGTTCATCCCGCCCTTCGGGGCCGCGGGCAACCCCGTCGACATCACGGGCGGCGAGCCGCCGTCGACGTACGAGGCGACGATCCGCCTCGGCCTGGAGGATCCGCGCATCCACGCGCTCGTGCTCGGCTACTGGCACACCATCGTCACCCCTCCCATGGTCTTCGCGGAGGTAACGGCCCGCGTCGTCGCGGAGTTCCGCGAGCGCGGCATCGAGAAGCCGGTCGTCGCGTCGCTGGCCGGGGACGTCGAGGTCGAGGAGGCCTGCCAGTACCTGTTCGAGCGCGGCGTGGCCGCGTACCCGTACACGACCGAGAAGCCGGTGGCCGTGCTCGGTGCGAAGTACCGGTGGGCGCGGGCGGCGGGGTTGTTGGGGGGCGGTCGATGAGGTGACCGCAGGCGGGTCCGGCCGGCGGTGCGCGTCGGCCGGACCCAGGTCCCGTGCGCACACGAAAGCAATTTGGACAGGGGGCGCTGGCCAGATCTTTCGACGCAAGGGGTACGACCGTCATGACGACCACTGAGCTACCCGCCGCACTCCCGTACCGGGAGGTGACGGACGTCAACGGCCGGGTGTACCGGGTCGGCGAGACCGACCGCGACCTCATGGGCCGCCCACGCGCGTGGATGGTGATCCTGCCCTGGGTGGGCATGCTGGGGATCTCCTCCGCCGAGTACGCGTTCGCGTCCGCCGAGGACACCCTGCACACCGCGCACGACTGGAACAGCCTGCACATCTTCTGGATGATGACCGTCTGGGTCTTCTTCCAGGCCGCTGTCGCCTTTCCTGCGGGCAGGCTGCGGGAGAGCGGCCGGCTGCCGGCCCGCTGGGCCATGGTGATCGGCGCGTCGGGCACCTTCATGGGGTACCTGTCGCTCGCCCTCGCGCCGCACGTCGTCGTCGCCTACCTCGGCTTCAGTGTGCTCAGCGGCATGGGTGCCGGCATGGTCTACGCCACCTGCGTCACCATGGCGGGCAAGTGGTATCCGGAGCGCCGGGGAGGCAAGACGGGCTTCGTCAACGGCGGGTTCGCCTACGGTTCGGTGCCGTTCGTCTTCCTCTTCACCGGCTACATGGATCTGACCAACTTCCGTTGGGTGCTGCTGTCGGTGGGCGTGCTGCTCGCCGCGATGGTCGCGTCGGCGGGGTACTTCTTCAAGGACCCGCCCAAGAACTGGTGGCCCGCGCACATCGATCCGCTCAACCCGCCGGCGGACCCGCGCGCGCGGCGCTCCCTGGAGAAGAATCCGCCGGCCGTCAAGCAGTACACCGCCATGGAGGCGTGGCGGACCGGCCGGGTCGCGCTGATGTGGCTCTGTCTGGCCTGCACCTCGGGTGTGAACATCTTCGGCATCGCCTTCCAGGTCGACATCGGTGAGGAGGCGGGGTTCGCCGGCGGGATCGTGGCCACCGCGATGTCGCTCAAGGCGCTCGTCAACGGCACCGGGCGCGGCGTCATCGGCTGGCTCTCCGACCGGTACGGCCGCAAGCAGTGCCTGCTGGCCGTCTGCGCCGTCCTGGGCGCCGCCCAGTTCGGCATCCTCTTGTCGGCCGAGGCCCAGAACCTGCCCTTCTTCCTGGTCTTCTCCGCGGTGTCGGGATTCGGCGGCGGCGCCATCTTCCCGATGTTCGCGGCGCTCACCGCGGACTACTTCGGCGAGAACAACAACGCGACCAATTACGGCATGGTCTACAGCTCCAAGCTCGTCTCCGGTCTCGGGGCCGGCATGGGCGCCGTGGTCGTCGGCTCCTGGGGGCACTCCGGCGCGTTCGTCCTGGCCGGCTGCGTCTCGTTCTTCGCCGGCTTCATCGCACTCTTCCTGTCGCCGCCCGGCAGGACCAAGGCCCGTGACGTGAAACCCAATCCGCAACCACTCGGTGAGGAGATGGCTTGAGATGACGGCGGAGCCCATCGCCGCAGGTGAAACTGGACAGTCCACTGGTTCGAGATACCGGGAGGTCACCGACGCGAACGGCCGCGTCTACCGCCTGGGCGAGACGGACCGCGACATCCTCGGCCATTCGCGCAAGTTCATGGTGTATCTGCCATGGGTCGCGATGATGGCCATCAGCGTCTCCGAGTACGCCTACGGCTCGGCGGAGGACACTCTCTCCAGTGCCCATGGCTGGACGCAGTCGAACACCTTCTGGATCCTGAGCATCTGGGTCTTCTTCCAGGCGGGCATCGCCTTCCCGGCCGGATGGCTGCGGGAGAAGGGGATCCTGACCGCCAAGAGGGCGACAATGACCGGCGCCTTCATGTGTCTGCTGGGGTTTCTCGCCCTGTCCCACTTCGACAATGTGTGGCTGGCGATCCTCGGCTTCGGCGTCGTCGGCGGACTGGGCTCCGGCCTCGTCTACGCGACCTGCATCAACATGGTCGGCAAGTGGTTCCCGGAACGGAAGGGCGGCAAGACCGGATTCGTCAACGGCGGCTTCGCCTACGGATCGCTGCCGTTCATCTTCATCTTCAACTACGGCTTCGACACGTCGAACTACCACCGGGTGCTCGACATGATCGGCGTCTACGTCCTGGTCGTGGTTCTGGTCTGTGCCTTCTTCTTCCGGGACCCTCCGAAGAACTGGTGGCCGGCCGGGATCGATCCGCTGAACCGTACGGGTACGGGAAAGAGCGAGAAAAGCCTCGCCAAGAACCCGCCCGCGGTCCGGCAGTTCACTCCGAAGGAGGCCATCCGCACCGGAATGCTGCCGCTGATGTGGCTCAGCCTGGTGCTGACCGCGGGAGTGTCGATCTTCGGTATCTCCTTCCAGGTGGACTTCGCGAAAGAAGTGGGTTTCGGTCCCCTGGTCGCGGCGTCCTCGATGGGGGTGATGGCGGTCATCAACGGTGTCGGCCGCGCGGTCGTCGGCTGGATGTCGGACGTCCTGGGCCGCAAGCCGAGTCTCGTCTTCGTGATCGTCGTCCTGGGGCTCGCCCAGTTCGGCGTCATCTGGGCCGGTGACATCCGCAGCGAATGGCTGTTCCTGTTCTTCGCCTTCCTGTCGGGATTCGGCGGCGGCGCCTTCTACCCGATGTTCGCGGCGCTGACCCCGGACTACTTCGGCGAGAACTACAACGCCACCAATTACGGGCTCGTCTACAGCGGCAAGCTCATCAGCGGCCTCTTCGGCGGCGGGCTCGGCTCGATGGTGGTCGCCGCGTGGGGCTACAACGGCGCCTACGCGCTGGCCGGTGGCATCTCGATGCTGGCGGCCCTGGTCGCGCTGCTGCTGCGCCAGCCGGGAAGGGAGCGGGACACGGCCACCTGACGCAGAGGGGTGCGCATCGAGCGGGGCCCGGCCTGATGGCCGGCCCCGCTCGATTCCTGTGCGGTCAGCGCCTGCGTCAGCGCTTCTTGCGCAGCGCCGCGAGGTTGTCGTACCCGGTCCTGGCGTACCTCAGCGACTGGCCGAGGTCGGTGGAGCTGGGCGCGTTGTCCTGCTCCACCATCGGGTTGTGGTAGTTCTTGTCGCCGACCCGGCTGAAGAAGGTGCGGTAGTCGATGACCCCTTCGCCGAAGACCCCCATGTCGTAGCCTTCGCCGCTCGTCTCGTTGCGCGTGCCGTCCTTGGCGTGGAAGAGCGGGTAGCGCTTGTTGTGGCGCACGACGAGACCGGCCGGGTCGAAGACCTTCTCCCGCTGCGAGCCGTCGTGGGCGGTGTACGTGTGGAACTTGTACTGCGCGACGTGCGCCCAGAAGATGTCCATCTCCAGCCACACCGTCCTCGGGTCGGTGCCCTTGAGGAAGTACTCCAGCTTGCGGATGCCGGAGCTGCGGGTCGGACGGCCCTGGTCGTCGAGCGGGCCGCCGTCGAGCAGGAAGCCGTACGCCGCGTCGTGGTTGTGGGTGTAGAGCTTGATACCGGCCTTGCGGGCGATGGCACCGAGCGCGTTCCACTTGTCGGCGGCGACGTCCCAGTCCGCCTTGTACGAGCTGTTGGTGGGGTCGCCACCGGTGCCCATGTGGTCCATGCCGAGGATGTTGGCGATCTCCAGGTGCTTTTTGAACGTGTCGAGGTCGGCCTGGCTGAGCGGCCACGACGACGGGATGAAGCCGTGGTTGCCCTGGGCGCGCAGGCCGTACTCGTCCAGCCACGAGCGCAGCAGCTTGGCACCGGCGACGGATTCGAGGTCGGCGCCGCCGGGCGCGTTCGCGTGCTGGCCGTAGCCCGCGAACTCGACCTGCTTGTACCCGTAGCGGGACAGCTCCTTGAACACCTCGCGGAAGCCGGAGGGTAGGTCGGTGGCGAGCGGGTCGCGGCCGGTGGCGTCGCGCACGGTGTAGAGGATGATGCCTCGCTTGTCCGCGGGCACGAGTTCGCTGCCGCGGCCGTGCCCGCCGTGGCCGTGGTCATGACCGTGGCCGTGGCCGCCGCCCGACGAGGGCTGGGCGAAGGACGGCGCGGCCCCGAACACGGGCGCGGCGATCGCACCCGCGGCGACGGCGGTGCAGGTGCTGAGGAAGCGGCGGCGGTTGATGCCGAGACGCTCTCTGAGGGCGTCGCCGGCGGGGTTGTCCTGGAAGTCGGTCACGGGTGCCTCTCTTCGACGTGCGGGTGAACGGTGCCGGGACCACTGGCGTGTCGTCAGTGGCGTGTGCTTCACTCTCTGTAACTGGTCCTGGTCGGGGGCGGGGTGGGGCGAGGTGTGCCTCAGCTCAGCCCCGCCAGTTCGAGGAGCAGGGATTTCACTTGGGTGGCCGGGACCCGGCCGGGAAGTGCGTGGGGGGTGGAGCTGATGATGAGCGGACCTTCGTCGTCGCTCGTGGGAAGGCGGCCGTGGCTGCCGCGAATAGGTGAGGGGTCCAGCGGGACGACCGCCATGCGGTAGCGCATGCCGAGCTTCTTGCGGGCGAGCGCGCCCGCGGCCTTGACCTTGACGTACGGGTCCAGGGGGTCCATGAAGAGTTCGACCGGGTCGTAGCCGGGTTTGCGGTGGATCTCGACCAGTTGCGCGAAGTCGGGCGCGCGGGCGTCGTCGAGCCAGTAGTAGTACGTGAACCAGGCGTCGGGTTCCGCGATCGCGACGAGTTCGCCGGAGCGCGGGTGGTCGAGGTGCTGGTCCTTCTTGCCCTGGTCGTCGAGGAGTTGCTCGATGCCGGGCAGGTCGGCGAGGGCGGCGCGGGTGGCGTCGAGGTCCTCGGGGCGGCGCACATAGATGTGCGCGATCTGGTGGTCGGCGACGGCGAACGCCCGGGAGGCCATCGGGTCGAGGTACTCCATGCCGTCCTGCGTGTGGACTTCGAGGAGGCCGGCGCGGCGCAGCGCCCGGTTGATGTCGACGGGCCGGTCGGCGCGGGTGATGCCGTACTCGGACAGGGCGACGACGGTGCGTCCCTCGGTCCGGGCGTCGTCGAGGAGCGGGGCGAGGGCCGTGTCGAGTTCGGCGGCGGCCCGGTGGGCGCGGGGGTCGTCGGGGCCGAAGCGCTGGAGGTCGTAGTCGAGATGCGGGAGGTAGCAGAGGGTGAGAGCGGGGTGGCGGGTCGCCATGACGTGGCGGGTGGCGTCGATGATCCACTGGCTGGAGACGATGTCGGCGCCCGGGCCCCAGAAGTGGAAGAGGGGAAACGTGCCGAGTTTCTCGGTGAGTTCGTCGTGCAGGGCCGGGGGCCGGGTGTAGCAGTCGGGTTCTTTGCGTCCGTCGGCGTAGTAGACGGGACGGGGGGTGATGGTGATGTCGGTGTCGGCGCCCATGGCGTACCACCAGCAGATGTTGGCGACGGTGTAGCCGGGGTGGGCGCGGCGGGCGGCGTCCCAGAGTTTGTCGCCGGAGACGAGGCCGTTGTGCTGGCGCCACAGGAGGACGTCGCCGAGTTCGCGGAAGTACCAGCCGTTGCCGACGATGCCGTGTTCGCCGGGCATGGTGCCGGTGAGGAAGGTGGACTGGGCCGCGCAGGTGACGGCGGGCAGGACTGTGCCGAGGGGGGCGCGGGAGCCGGACTGGCCGAGGGATTTCAGGTGGGGCATGTGGTCGAGGAGCCGGGGGGTGAGGCCGACGACGTCCAGGACGAGGAGCGGGGTGGGACGGGTCTGCGTCATGGCAGCTCCTTGAGGCCGAGGTCGGTCAACAGGTCGCGGGCGAGAGCGAGTTCGGCGGCGATGCCGTCGGCGAGCTGGCTCCGGGCCCGGGGCCGCAGGTCGGGCGGGAGCGCCTGCCAGGTGTACGTCTCGACTTCGAGGTGGTGGGTGAGCGGGTGCGGGCCGCCGACGAGACGGTTCAGCGTGGAGGTGAGGACGGGCAGCGTGGAGGTGAGCGGGGCGGCGGGGGCCGCGTGCAGGGGGACGTGGAAGTGGGCGCGCCAGGGGTTGATGGCCGGCAGGGCGGCGCCGTCCAGGGCGGGGCCGAGGTCGTCGGTGCCGCGCAGCCCCGCCGGCGTGAGGGTCCGGGTCTGGTGCAGGAAGCGGGGTTCGTCGAAGGCGGCGAGCGCCTCGCGGACGTCGGGGAGATGGGGGTGTTCGGCGTGCAGGGCAGCGGAGAGCTGCGATTTGACGACGGGGACACGGGCGGCGGCGAGTGCGTCGAGCGCGGTGTCCGGGTCTTCGAAGGAGGTGGCGAGGTGGCAGGTGTCGAGGCAGAGGCCGATGCGGTCGGGGCGGCCGACGGCGGTGAGCGGGGCGATGGCGTCGGCGGTGGTCTCGACGGTGCAGCCGGGTTCGGGTTCCAGGCCGATCCGGACCGATTTCCCGGTCAGTTCTTCCAGGGCGTCGAGCCGTTCGGCAAGGGTGACGAGCGCGGCGTGGGCGGCCTCGGCGCGCTGCTCGTCGTAGGCGGTGCGCCAGGCCAGCGGCAGTGTGGAGACGGTGCCGTCGGTGACGTCGGCGGGGAGCAGAGCGGCGAGAAGGCGGGTCAGTTCGATGGTGTGGCGCAGGCGCTCGGGGTCGGCCCAGTCCGGCTTGTAGACGCGGTACTTGACCTCGTCGGCGCCGAAGCCCTCGTAGGGGAAGCCGTTGAGGGTGACGACTTCGAGGCCCCGCCGGTCGAGCTCCGCGCGCAGTCCGCGCAGCGCCGCGGGGTCGGTGGCCAGGGAGCGGGCGGCGTTCCTGGCGAGCCACAGGCCGATGCCGAGGCGGTCGCGGCCCAGGCGTTTGCGTACGGGTTCGCAGTGGTCGCGGAGTTGGGCGAGGACACCGTCGACGCTCTCGGCGGGGTGCACGTTCGTGCAGTACGCGAGGTGGACGGTGGAGCCGTCCGGATGCCGGAAGCGCACGGGTCACGCTCCCCCGCGCAGGATGGAGTTGCCTTCGTGTGTCGCTTCCGGCGCGGCCGGGGCAGCGAGCTGGAGGCGGCCGCTCAGCCCGTAGAAGGCGACCGGGTTGCGCCACAGGACGAGGTCGACGTCGTCGTCGCTGAAGCCGGCCGCCAGCATCGCGTCGGCGACCTTGCGGGTTTTGAGCGGGTCGCTCTTGCCCCAGTCGGCGGCCGAGTTGACCAGTACCTTCTCCGGTCCGTACAGCCGCAGGATCTCGACCATGCGGTCCTCGTCCATCTTGGTGTCGGGGTAGACGGAGAAGCCCAGCCAGGCGCCGGCGTCCTTGGCCTCCTTGACGGTCGTCTCGTTCAGGTGGTCGACGAGGACGTGGTCGACGGGCAGGGCGGACTCGCGGACCACGTCCAGGGTGCGGCGCAGTCCGGCGAGCTTGTCGCGGTGCGGGGTGTGCACCAGGGCGGGCAGGTCGTGGTCGGCGGCCAGCTGCAACTGGGTGGTCAGCGCGGTGTCCTCGGCCGGGGTCATGGAGTCGTAGCCGATCTCGCCGACGGCGACGACCTGGTCCTTGACGAGGTAGCGGGGCAGGGCGTCCAGGACCGGGGTGCAGCGCGGATCGTTGGCCTCTTTGGGGTTGAGGGCGATCGTGCAGTGGTGGGCGATGCCGTACTGCGCGGCGCGGAACGGCTCCCAGCCCAGCAGGGCGTCGAAGTAGTCGAAGAAGGAGGCGGGCGAGGTGCGGGGCTGGCCCAGCCAGAACGCGGGCTCGACCAGGGCGCGCACCCCGGCCGCGTACATGGCCTCGTAGTCGTCGGTGGTGCGCGACGTCATGTGGATGTGGGGGTCGAAGATGCGCATCAGGCCTCCTTCGTCATGGGCGCCGTCAGGGTCAGCACGTGGTGCAGGTCCTCGGGGACGGGCCGGCCCGCCGCGGTGCGCTCCTGGGCGAAGTCGCGAAGCATCCGGGCCAGTTCGGTGTCCCCTTCGGCGCGCCGCCGCAGTGCGGCGACGGCATCGACGCGGACGCCGGTGAACAGGCACTTCAGGACGGCGTGGCGCCAGTCGTGGGCGGGCAGGTGCGCGGCGGCGTACGGACCGACGGCGGCCGCCACCAGCCGGGTGTCGTTGGTGCGCAGCGCGTCCTGCACCAGCGGCACCGCCTCGTCCCCCGCCACCAGCGACGCCAGCGCCTCCAGCACCGCCCGGCGCTCCGCGGCCGTGCCCTGCGCGTACAGCCGCGCCAGCACGGGTACGTCCGCGCCGGCGGCGTGCAGCAACAGCACCCGTGCCGCGTCCGCGTGCTCCTGCCCGGCCCGGCGGCCCGCCTCCGCGAACCGCACCTCCCACGCCTCCGTGCCGGCGGCGGCCTCGGTGAGAGCCTGTTCCAGCCACGTACGGGCGGCCGGCGGCAGCGCCGTGTCGAGCCGTTCGCGCAGCACCTGCGCGGTGGTGGTTCCGGTCATGCGTCGCCTCCTTGCCGTGCCGCCGCCCGCAAGAACTGCAGCGACCGGGCCGCCAGTTCGGGGCCGGCGTGGGAGTGCCGGGGCAGCTCCACCACGGTCAGGCCCTGGTAACCGGTCGCGGCCAGGGCCTCCAGCACCGGCGGGAAGTCGATCTCCCCCTCACCGAACGGGAGGTGTTCGTGCACCCCCCGGCGCATGTCCTCGATCTGGACATGCCGCAGCCACGGCGCCGCCGCCCGCACGCACTCGGCCGGCGGCTGCGGCTCCAGGCACTGGCAGTGCCCGATGTCGAGCGTCAGCCCCAGGGCGTCGGGGCTGCCGAGGGCATGCCGGAGCTGGTGGAAGTCGGCGAGGCTGCCCAGGAGGTGGCCGGGCTCGGGCTCGATGGCGAGGGGCACTCCGGCGTCGGTGGCGGCGTCGACGACCGGGCCGAGTTCGCCGGCGAGCCGCTTCCAGGCGGTGTCCGGGTCGGTGCCGTCGGGGGTGACGCCGCTGAAGCAGTGCACCGCGTGGGCGCCCAGGTCGGCGGCGACCTGGACCGCGCGGATCAGCAGTCGGGCGCGGGCCGCGCGGGCGTCCGGGTCGGGATCGAGGAGGGAGGGGCCGTGTTTGCGGCGCGGGTCGAGGACGTAGCGGGCGCCGGTCTCCACGGTGGCCGTGAGGTGGTGGCGGTCGAGGAGGTGGGCGACCTGGCGGGTCCGTTCCGCGAGGTCCGGGGTGAGGGGGTCCAGGTGCATGTGGTCGAGGGTGAGGCCCACGCCGTCGTAGCCGAGGTCGGCGAGGAGGGCGAGGGCGTCGTCGAGCCGGAGATCGGTGAGGCCGTTGCTGCCGTAGCCCCAGCGGGGGGCGGTGCGCTGCCGGTGCGGGCTCATGTGACGCTCACCTTCTTCGCGAAACGGCGGGCGAGGGGGGCCAGGGCCGCGGTGGCCAGGGCGGTTCGGGGGGCTCCCGCGCGAGCTGCGAGGGCTGCCTGGAGCGGGATCATGGCCCGGATCCCGGCGCCGACGGCGCGCTGGGTCAGGGGCGGGGACGGGTTGAGGACGGCGTGGAGGAGGGGGACGAGCGTGGTGGCCGCGTACGCGGTGGGACCCGGCAGGCCGAGGGGGGCTGCGGCGCCTCGGCCCACCGGGAGTCGCAGGAGGTGCGTGATGAGCACCACCGTGGTGGCCAGGGCCGCGGCGGGGGCGGCGGGGGCGCCGCCGGTCGTCTCGTTGCGGGAGACGGTGGTGACGGCGGCGGTGTGCGCGGCGAGGACCAGCGCGGAGGGGGCGGCGACGCGGAGAGAGGCCGGGGCACCACCCCGGGCACGCAGCCTGCTGCCGCGAGGGAAGGCGGCCGCGTCCTGGACCCCGGCGCGCAGAAGCCCGCTGCTGCCACAGGGGATGACCGGGTCGAGGACCCCGGCGCGCGGAATCCCGCTGCCGCCACGGGAGGCGGCCGCCTCCTGGACCCTGGCACGCAGAAGCCCGGCCCCTTCGCGAAGGGCACCCGCGCCTCGGCTCGTGGCGCGGAGAGCACCGCCCCCGGGCCGGAGAGCGGTGGGCGAACCGGGACTGTGGCCTGCGGCGCCCGGAAGACCGGCTCCTGGGCGCGGCGCGCCCGCACCCTGGCTCCGGGTGCCGGCGGATCCGTCCCCCTCATGCCACGGCCCCCCAGCGAGACCCCCGCCGCCAAAACGGCCGGCGTCCCCCTGGGAGGCCGCAGCTCCCATGAGGAGGTCCAGGCCCCTGGCCGCGCCCATGGCGAGCGGGCCGGCCGGGGTTCGTTTCAGGCCCAGGTCGTAGCCCCAGACCGTGGCCGCGAGGACGGCGCCGATAGTTCCGGCCGTGCGGCCCGCGGCGCAGGCCAGACCGAGGCCCGCCGCGGTGAACGCGCCGGCCGCCGCGAGGGCCGCCGCCGGGCGGATCCGGCCGGACGGGATGGGGCGGTGGGGGCGGTCGACGGCGTCCTCGGCGCGGTCGGCCCAGTCGTTGAGGGCCATGCCCGCCTCGTACAGGCACAGGGAGGAGGAGAGAGCGAGGACGGTGCCCCGGCCGGGGCGGGCGCCGACGGCCGCGGCGCCCGCGAGGGCATCGCCGGGGACGGTGAAGAGGGCGGGCAGGCGCAGGAGTTCGGCCCAGGCGCGCAGGGTCGCGCGGGTGGCGGTCGGCTGCCGCGTTCCGGCCGACGGGTGACCGGGGGCGGCGTCCGCCGGCGCGGCCGCGGTCACCGTCCGGCCTCGGCGCGCAGCAGCGCGGCGAAGTCCACCAGCGCCGCGAACTGCTCGCCGAGCGCCGACGAGGCGTCGCCGTCCGGGTCCTTGAAGTAGAAGCCGAGCTCCGGGCGGGGGCCGGTCAGGCCGAGTTCCGCGGCGCGCAGCACCAGGCGGGCGAGGTCCAGGACGAGGGGCGCGGCGAGCGCGGAGTCGCAGCCCTGCCAGGTGGTCTGCAGGACCATCCGGGCGCCGAGGAAACCGTCGAAGGCGATGTGGTCCCAGGCGGTCTTCCAGTCGCCGAGGGCGGGCACGTCGTCGATGTGGACCTCGCCCTCGGGCGCGGCGCCGAGGGTGTCGGCGAGGACGCGTTCCTTGCCGGCGTTCTTGGCGGCGGCCGCGGCCGGGTCGGCGAGGGCGGCGCCGTCGCCGCCGCCGAGCAGGTTGGTGCCGGACCAGGCGCGTACGGCCAGGGCGCGTTGCAGGAACATCGGGCCGAGTACGGAGCGCAGCAGGGTCTGCCCGGTCTTGCCGTCGCGGCCCGCGTAGGGCACGGATGCGGCGGCGGCCTCGGCGGCGAGGGCCGGGTGGTGCAGGCCGGTGGAGGGGGTGAAGTTGACGTAGGGGCAGCCGGCGCGCAGGGCGGCGGCGGCATAGAGGGAGCTGGGCGGGAGGGGGCCGCCGGGCGCGGGGGCGGGTTCGGTCGAGGCGACGTTCACGACGACGGCGCCCGCCAGACCGTGGCCGCGTACGAAGTCGCGGATGTCGGTGGTGAAGGCGGTGATCAGTTCGTCCTGGGTGCGGTCGTCGTCCCGGCCGAGCTGGGGGCCGCCGGGGCGGATCTCCTGGTCGGCGGCGGTCAGTTCGGCGGCGACGGCGGAGGGCAGTCCGTGCGGCAGGACGCCGCCGGCGGCGAGGTGCTCGGCGCGTTTGGGCAGCGGGCAGTCGAGGGTGTCGTGGCCGCCGAAGACGAGCGACGACAACGTTGGCAGACCCGCGTCGGCGAAGGGGGCCGTCTCGGTGACCATGCCGGTCGCCGGGTGCAGTCCGGCGCTGACGGCCGCGCAGCCCGCGATGGCGGTGGTGGCCACCGAGCCGCGGGCGCCGATGAGCCAGACGCCGTAGCGCGGGGCGGAAGAGGGGGTGGGGAGGGACGGTTCGGCGGACATGGGCAGCCTCCTTGTCGAACACGAACCGGGGGCGAACACGAACCGGGGGTCGTACAGGAACGGGGACGTACAGGAACGGGGTCGAACGCGGGTACGGGGTCGTACGCGGTACGGGATGCGCGGCGGTACGGGATGCGCGGCGCCGGAGCGGGCCGGGTGGGACGGCGGGCGGAGGTCCGGCGTCCTCCGCCCGCCGCCGTTCTAGTCGCCCGTGGTGGGCAGTTCCTTGAGCTGGATGTTGCGGTAGGAGACCTGGTCGTCGGCGCCGTGGTTCTGGATGCCGATGTAGCCGTCGGTCAGGCTGCGCTCCGGGTCCTTGTTGGTGAAGTCGTTGATCTTGACTCCGTTGAGGAACAGCTGGAGGCGTTCGCCCTGGACCTTGATCTCGTAGGAGTTCCACTGGCCCGGCGGGCGCAGGACCTGGTCACGGGCCTTGGTGTTGGCCGCCTTGAACGTGTAGATCGAGCCCGTGGTGCGGTCCGGGGCGTCGGTGGCGTCGATCTGGACCTCGTAGCCCTTGTCCACCGCGGACCAGGGGTCGTCGGAGGCGGGGAAGCCCACGAAGACGCCGGAGTTGTCGTCGCCCTGCATCTTCCAGTCGAGCTTGAGCGAGTACGACTTAAGCTCCTTGGCCTGGTACCAGAGCAGGCCCATGCCGCCCTCGGACTCCAGGGTGCCGTCCTTGACGTTGAACTTTCCGGGTCCGGCCTGCTTCCAGCCGGCGAGGGACTGGCCGTTGAAGATCGGCCGGTAGTCCTTGTCCGGCTTGCAGTCGGCCTTGGCCTGGCCGGTGGCGTACTTCAGGCCGCCGAGCAGGTGGGCGCGGTAGGCGTCGTCGGCGTAGGACTCCTTGGTGTGGCCGAGGCCGGTGTAGAAGGAGCGGCCGCCGCCGTAGCTCTGGCACCAGGCGATCGGGTGGTCGCCCTTCATGTTTCCGCCCTCGTAGGTCGTCTCGTCGAGGGTGGCGAGGACGTGGACCTTGTCGCGCGGGTTGGTGCGGTAGTTGTACAGCTCGTCGGTGCGCTCCCAGGCCTGGCCGAGGTGGGCGGTGGCCGGGTTGGCGTGGTCCTCGATCCGCACGGTGGCCTTCTGGATGGCCGGGTGCGAGTCGAAGTAGGCGCCGACGAGGCCGCCGTAGTACGACCAGTCGTACTCGGTGTCGGCGGCGGCGTGGACCCCCATGTAACCGCCGCCCTTGGCGATGTACTCCTCGAAGGCCTTCTGCTGGGTGGCGTCGAGGACGTCACCCGTGGTCGACAGGAAGACGACCGCGTCGTAGCGGGCGAGGTTGTTGGTGGTGAACTGGGCGGCGGACTCGGTGGCGTCGACCGTGATGTTGCTGCCCGCGCCGAGTTCCTTCAGGGCCGCGACGCCCTCGGGGATCGCGTCGTGGCGGAAGCCGGCCGTCTTGGAGAAGACGAGGACCCGCTTGGCGCCCTTGACCGGGGCGTCGTCGGAGATCTCGAAGTCGTCGAGGTCGTAGAGGGCGCCGTCGCCGCCCTTGAAGACGAGGTACAGGCCGGTCGTCTTCTTGGGGACGTTCTTCAGGGGGACGTCGACGTTCTGGAAGGTCTCCCAGCCGCCGGTGACGGGGACCGGGGCGGAGCCCAGCAGGGTGCCGGTCGCCGATCCGGTGCGCACCTCCAGGAAGCCGCCCGCGCCGCCGGAGGAGATCCGGGCGGTGAGCTTCCTGGCCCCGGTGAGGTTGTAGGGGGTGAAGGAGATCCAGTCGCCGTCGTTGATGTCGCCGACGGTCCGGCCGCCGTTGGCCTGGGTCTTGTTCTGCGGCGTGGTGCCCTGCTGCGTGGTGTAGTGCTCGGCCTGGCGGTGGCGCGGCTGGAGCTGCACCTGGTCGTGGCTGGTGAGGGCGGCCTGGCCGCCTCCGCCGCCGTCGGTGTACTCGGCGTCGAGCACGCCGTAGATGTTGGCGTTCGGGTCGTGCTCGGCGTCAGCGGGCGCGGTGATGGTGCCTTCGCAGCCGTTGGCCGAGGTGATGGCGTGGGCGTGGTTGTCGTGGCCGAGGAGGTAGCGCACGGTGACCTTGGAGCAGTCGATCGTCCCGTCCTCCGGGTCGCTGACCGCGACCTTGAAGGGGATCGTGTCGCCGAACTTGAACAGCGCGCCGTTGGCGGGGTTCTGGAACGTCACGGTCGGGGCGGTGTTGCCGACGACGACGCGGACGTTGGCGGAGCCGGTGCGGCCCGTGCCGTCGTCACCCGTGACCGTCACCACGTAGGTGCCGTCCTTGCGGTACGTGTGGCTGGGGGTGGCGCCGGTGCCCTTGGTGCCGTCGCCGAAGTCCCAGCTGTAGGTGATCGGGTCGGAGTCGGCGTCGGTGCCTGTCGCGGTGAACTTCGTCCGCAGCGGCGACTGGCCGGAGGTCTTGGAGGCCGTGGCCTCGATGATCGGCGAGTGGCCGCCGGTGGCGTTCTCGATGCGGTACAGCGCCGAGTGCTCGTCGCCGCCGAACCAGGAGAGCCCGTAGTCGAGGACGTACAGGGCGCCGTCGGGGCCGAAGGCGCTGTCCATGACCTGGGTGCCGGACCACGGGAAGTCGTTGATCTTCGAGGCGTTCCCGGAGCCGTCCTGCTCGATCCGCTTGATCCACTGGCGGCCGAACTCCGTGGCGAAGAAGTCGCCGTCGTACTCCTCGGGGAACTTCACCGGGGAGTCGAGGTTCGCGTCGTAGCGGTAGACCGGGCCCGCCATGGGCGACTCGGAGCCGGAGCCGAACTCGGGCACGGAGGCGTTGTCGTACGGGATCCAGGCGGCCTGCGCCGGCGGCAGGTCGGTGATGCCGGTGTTGTTCGGGGAGGTGTTCTTCGGCGCGTTGCAGTCGTAGGTGGCGCCGGAGGCCTTGGTGGCGAAGTCGTAGTCCACGTACGGGTCGTTGTTGCCCGTGCAGTACGGCCAGCCGAAGTTGCCCGCCTTGGTGATCTTGGCGAACTCGACCTGTCCGGCCGGTCCCCGCTTGGGATCGGCGGCGCCGGCGTCCGGCCCGTAGTCACCGACGTAGACGGTGCCGGTGGGCTTGTCGACGCTGATGCGGAACGGGTTGCGGAAGCCCATCGCATAGATCTCGGGGCGGGTCTTCTCGGTGCCCGGGGCGAAGAGGTTGCCCTCGGGGATGTCGTAGCTGCCGTCCGCCTTGACCTTGATGCGCAGGACCTTGCCGCGCAGGTCGTTGCTGTTGCCGGCGCTGCGCTGCGCGTCGAAGGCGGGGTTGCGGTCGGCGCGCTCGTCGAGGGGGCTGTAGCCGTCGGAGGCGAAGGGGTTGGTGTCGTCGCCCGTCGACAGGTACAGGTTGCCGTCGGCGTCGAAGTCGATGTCACCGCCGACGTGGCAGCAGGTGCCGCGGGAGGTCTTGACCTCCAGGACGTTCTTCTCGCTGGCCTTGTCGAGGGTGCCGTCCTCCTTGAGGACGAAGCGGGCGAGCCGGTTCACGCCGTCGAACTTGGCGAAGTCGGCGGCGGTGCCGTTCTCCGGGGCGTCGCCGGCCGGGGTGTTCAGCGGCGGCGCGTAGTAGAGGTAGATGAACCGGTTGTCCTTGAAGCCGGGGTCGATGCCGACGCCCTGAAGGCCTTCCTCGTCGTGGTCGTACACGTCGAGCTTGCCGGCGACGGAGGTGGAGCCGCCCGCGTCGGTCAGCCGCAGTGTGCCGTCGCGGGCGGTGTGCAGGACGCTGCGGTCCGGCAGGACGGCCAGGGACATCGGTTCGCCGGTCTCGTCCGCGCCCTTGGCGAGGGTGACCTGCTGGAAGTCGGAGTCGGCGGCCGGCTCGGGGTCGGGGTGCGCGCTGGCGGTGGCGGGCACCAGGGCGAGCGAGGAGCCGACCAGCACCGAGCCGGTGAGCAGGGCGAGCGTGGTGCGGAGTCTGGAGCGCCTGGTGGTGCTGGTTCTGCTGCTGCTTCTGTGCACGAAGTCCCTCCGGGAACGGGTGGGCCGTACGGAATGGATGCGAAGACGTGCGGTGCGGGCGCCGGGGTGCGCCGTCACCCCGGAGGCGTGTGTGACAGGGACGTTAACTCCGTTTGTCCGGGCCGAACAGCCCTTGCGTCACAACTGGTTGAGCTTTTTCCTAGTGCAGGACAAAGGCGTTCGGCCCGCCGGACAGGTGCGCCGCAATCAGCTGTTGAACGCGGCGTCGAAGGAGGCGGTCGGCGGCTCGAAGTCGAGCTTGCGCAGGTGGCTCAACGCCTCGGGAGCGCCCTGGAGCCGGTCCATGCCGGCGTCCTCCCACTCCACCGAGACCGGCCCCTGGTAGTCGATCGAGCGGAGCATCCGGAAGACGTCTTCCCAGGGCACGTCGCCGTGGCCCGCGGAGACGAAGTCCCAGCCGCGGCGCGGGTCGCCCCACGGCAGGTGGGAGCCGAGCCGCCCGTTGCGCCCGTCGAGGCGGCGCCGGGCCTCCTTGCAGTCGACGTGGTAGATCCGGTCGCGGAAGTCCCACAGGAACCCGACCGGGTCGAGGTCCTGCCACACGAAGTGCGACGGATCGAAGTTGAGCCCGAACGCGGGCCGGTGGCCGACCGCCTCCAGCGCCTTGTGCGTCGTCCAGTAGTCGTACGCGATCTCGCTGGGGTGCACCTCGTGGGCGAAGCGCACGCCCTCCGCGTCGAAGACGTCGAGGATCGGGTTCCAGCGCGCGGCGAAGTCCTCGTAGCCGCGCTCGATCATCGCCTCGGGCGCCGGCGGGAACATGGCGACCAGGTGCCAGATCGAGGAGCCGGTGAAGCCGATGACGGTGTCGACGCCGAAGGCGGCGGCCGCGCGCGCCGTGTCCTTGATCTCGGCGGCGGCGCGCTGCCGGACGCCCTCGCCCTCGCCGTCGCCCCAGATCCGGGCGGGCAGGATCGCCTGGTGGCGTTCGTCGATGATGGCGTCGCAGACGGCCTGGCCGACCAGGTGGTTGGAGATCGCCCAGCACTTGAGGCCGTAGCGGTCGAGCAGTGCGTGGCGGCCCTTGACGTAGTCGGGGTCGGCGAGCGCCTTGTCGACCTCGAAGTGGTCGCCCCAGCAGGCGAGTTCGAGGCCGTCGTAGCCGAAGTCGCGGGCCAGGCGGCAGACCTCTTCGAGCGGGAGATCCGCCCATTGACCGGTGAACAGGGTGAACTGGCGTGGCACGGTCGCAAGCCTCCTTCAGGCCGGGACAGGGGTGTACACGGAGTTCTTCGCCGCGCTCTCCTCGACCGCCGCGAGGACGCGCTGGACCTGGAGGCCGTCGGCGAACGACGGCGCGGGCGCGATGCCTTCGGCGATGGCGTGGACCAGGTCGCGGGCCTGGTGGACGAAGGTGTGCTCGTAGCCGAGGCCGTGGCCCGGCGGCCACCAGCCCTCCAGGTAGGGGTGGTCGGGTTCGGTGACGAGGATGCGGCGGAAGCCGGCGCTGACGCCGGGTTCGGTCTGGTCGTGGAAGAAGAGTTCGTTCAACCGCTCCAGGTCGAAGGCGAGCGAGCCGCGCTCGCCGTTGAGTTCGACTTTCAGGGCGTTCTTGCGGCCGGTCGCGAAGCGCGTCGCCTCGAAGGAGGCGAGGGCGCCGGAGGAGAAGCGCCCGGTGAAGACGGCCGCGTCGTCGACGGTGACCGGGCCGGATTCCCCTCCCCCGGTGCCGGTGAGTCCGGCCGACGCCCCCGCGAGGAGAGGGCGCTCGCGGACGAAGGTCTCGGTGAGCGCGGAGACGCCCGCCATCGGTTCGCCGGCCAGGTACTGGGCGAGGTCGACGGCGTGCGCGCCCAGATCGCCGAGGGCGCCCGAGCCCGCGTAGGCCTTCTGCAGCCGCCAGGTCAGCGGGAACGCGGGGTCGACGAGCCAGTCCTGGAGGTAGCTGACGCGCACGTGGCGCAGGGTGCCGACGCGGCCGTCGGCGATCATGCGGCGGGCGAGGGCGATGGCGGGCACGCGGCGGTAGTTGAAGCCCGTCATCGCCACCTGGCCGCGGGCGGCGGCCAGTTCGGCCACCTCGGTCATCGCCTCCGCCTCCTCGACGGAATTGGCGAGGGGTTTCTCGCACAGCACGTGCTTGCCCGCTTCGAGCGCCGCGACGGCGATCTCGGCGTGGCTGTCGCCGGGTGTGCAGATGTCGACGAGGTCGACGTCGTCCCGCTCGATCAGCGCCCGCCAGTCCGTCTCGGCGGCGGCCCAGCCGAGCCGGTCGGCCGCGGCGCGCACCGCCGCGCCGTCCCGGCCGCAGACCGCGGCGAGCCGGGGGGTGAGCGGCAGGTCGAAGGCCCGGCCCGCGGTGCGCCACCCCTGGGAGTGGGCGGCGCCCATGAACGCGTAGCCGACCATGCCGACCCCCAGGACCGGCTTCACCTCTTTCTCGCCGTCGCCGCCCGTAACCCGAGCCGTCGTACCCGTGCTGCTGCCTGCCATGCGGAGGTCCTCCTCGTCCACGCGGTGATCGCCCGATGCCTCGTACCGGCGCCGGTCACTTGAAGCCGGTCGGCAGGTACTTGTCGACGTTGTCCTTGTCGACGACCGCGGAGAAGAGGGTCACGTGGGCGGGGATCTCGAACTCGGCCATGCCGCTGATGCCCTTGCCCTGGCCGAGCGCGCGGGCCAGGTCGATGGCGGAGGCGGCCATGGTGGGCGGGTACAGGACGGTGGCCCGCAGGACGCTGTCGCCGGCCTGGATGGCCTGCATGGCGGAGAGGGCGCCCGCGCCGCCGACCATCAGGAAGCCGTCGCGGCCCGCCTGCTTGATGGCGCGCAGCGCGCCGACGCCCTGGTCGTCGTCGTGGTTCCACATGGCGTCGAAGCTCTTCTGCGCCTGGAGGAGCTGGGCCATCTTGGCCTGGCCGGACTCGACGGTGAAGTCGGCGGCCTGGCGGGCGACCTTCTCGATGTTCGGATAGTTCTTCAGTGCGTCGTCGAAACCCTGGGTGCGCTGTTTGGTGAGTTCGAGATTGTCGATGCCGGCCAGCTCGATGACCTTCGCGTTCTTCTTGTCCTTGAGCTTCTCGCCGATGTAGTTGCCGGCGCTCAGGCCCATGCCGTAATTGTCGCCGCCGACCCAGCAGCGGTACGCCTGCGGGGTGTTGAAGATGCGGTCGAGGTTGACGACGGGGATGCCGGCGCGCATGGCCTTGAGCCCGACCTGGGTCAGCGCCTTGCCGTCGGCGGGCAGCACGACGAGGACGTCGACCTTCTTGTTGATGAGCGTCTCGACCTGGCCGATCTGGGCGGCGGTGTCGTTCGAGCCCTCGGTGGCTTCGAGGGTGACGTCGGAGTACTTCTTGGCCCGCTCCTTGGCGTTCTCGTTGATGGCGTTGAGCCAGCCGTGGTCGGCCTGCGGTCCCGCGAAGCCGATGGTGACCTGCTTGCCGGGCTTGTCGTCGGCGGCCGGCTGGTCGGCGGCCTTGCTGCTGTCGTCCTTGTCGCTGGGCTCGTTGCTGGTGCAGGCCGTGAGCAGGCCGCCTGCGGTGACGGCTGCCGCCGCGCCGAACAGGAGTCCTCTGCGGCTCGTGGTCTCTGGCATGGGGTCGTCCCTTCCCGGGGCTGAACGGAGCTGAGCGGAGCGTGAGCAGGTCAGGAGTGTGGGTCAGGTGTGCGCGCTCGCCGTACGTCGCTGGACCAGGACCGCGGCGACGATGATCGCGCCCTTGGCGATCTCCTGGACGTCGCTCTGGAGGTTGTTCAGCGCGAAGATGTTGGTGATCGTGGTGAAGATCAGGACACCGAGGACGGAGCCGACGATGGTGCCGCGACCGCCGGTGAGCAGGGTGCCGCCGATGATGGCGGCGGCGATGGCGTCGAGTTCGTACAGGTTGCCGTTGGTGTTCTGTCCCGAGCCGGCCAGCACGATCAGCAGGAACGCGGCGATGCCGCAGCACAGGCCGGAGAGCAGGTAGAGGTAGAGCCGCTGGCGGCGCACGTCGATGCCGGCGAGCCTGGCGGCCTCCGCGTTGCCGCCGACCGCCACCGAGCGGCGGCCGAACGTGGTGCGGTTGAGGACCAGCCAGCCGATGACCGTGACGGCGGCGAAGACGAGGACCAGCGGCGGGATGCCGAGAATGTACGAGTCCCGCTCGCCCAGCTTCAACACGCTGTCCACGTCGACGACTTGGGTCTTGCCGTCGGTGATCTGCAGGGCGAGACCACGGCCCGAGGCGAGCATGGCGAGGGTGGCGATGAAGGGGACCATGCCGCCGTACGCGATGAGGACGCCGTTGACGAGGCCGCAGCCCACGCCGACGACGAGGGCGGTGAACAGGATGCCGATGAACCCGTACTCCTGGGTGGCGACCGTCGTCGCCCAGCAGCTGGCCAGCGCGACGATCGCGCCGACGGAGAGGTCGATGCCGCCGGAGATGATCACGAAGGTCATGCCGACGGTGACCACGCCGATGACGGAGGCCTGGGTCAGGATCAGCTGGACGTTGTCGGTGTCCAGGAAGGAGTCCGGCTGGGTGATGCCGCCGACCACGACGAGTGCGGCGAGGACACCGAGCAGGGAGAGCGTACGGAGGTCCAGGCGGACGGCCTTGACGGGGCTGGGGGCCGCGGCGCGCTTGGGCTCCGCCGGGCGGGTGGGAGTGGCGGGCTGCGTCATGACGCCGGGGTCCCTTCTGGTCGGGGGTGTCGGAGCGGCAGGGGCGGTGTGCGGGTGTGCCACTCGCCGTGGGGCGGATGCTTCTCGTCGCGTGCGCGTCGTACGTGGCTGCTCGCGCCGTTCCCCGCGCCCCTGGCGGGGTCGCTCATGCCGGGGTGCCTTCCATGACCAGGTCCAGGACCCGGTGTTCCGTGAGGTCCGTCGCGGGGGCCTCGTGCACGACGCTGCCCTCCCGCAGGACCAGGACGCGGTCGGCGAGGCCCAGGACCTCGGGGACCTCGCTGGAGACCAGCAGGACGGCGAGGCCGTCGTCGGCGAGGCGGCGGATGACCGCGTAGAGCTCGGCGCGGGCGCCGACGTCGACGCCGCGGGTCGGTTCGTCCAGGAGCAGGACCTTGCAGCCGCGCAGCAGCCAGCGGGCGAGTACGGCCTTCTGCTGGTTGCCGCCGGAGAGGGTGCGGACGGGGACGGACGGGTTGTCCGGGCGCAGCGACAGCTCGCGGATGGCCTGGTGCGCGGCATTGTTCTCGCGGCCGCGGTCCACCCAGCCCCCGTACGAGAAGCGGGACATGGAGGAGACGGAGACGTTGCGGGTGACGGATTCCAGCATCAGCAGGCCCTGGGCCTTGCGCTCCTCGGGCGCGAGGCCGAGGCCCGCGCGGACCGCCGCGCGCACGCTGCCCGGCCGCAGCGTCCGGCCATCGACGCTGACCTGCCCGGTCGTCGCCTTGCGGGCGCCGTAGATCGTCTCCAGGATCTCGGAGCGGCCCGAGCCGACCAGTCCGGCGAGGCCGACGATCTCGCCGGGCCGCACATCGAGGTCGAGTGGCGCGAACTCGCCGGCGCGGGAGAGGTCGCGCACGCGCAGGACCGGTTCGGCGGTCGCGGCGGTGCCGGGCCGGTCGGGGAAGACGTACTCGACGTTACGGCCCGTCATCAGCGCCACCACGTCGCGGGTCGGGGTGCCCTTGGCGGGCAGTCCACCGGCGACGGCGCGGCCGTCCTTGAGGACGGTGACCCGGTCGCCGATGCGGCGGATCTCCTCCAGGCGGTGCGAGATGTAGACGACCGCCACGCCGTCGGCGGTGAGGCTCGCGACGATCCGGAAGAGGTTGTCGACCTCGTCCGGGTCGAGCGCCGCGGAGGGTTCGTCCATGACGATGAGCCGGACGTCGTGGGAGAGCGCGCGGGCCATCGAGACGATCTGCTGTCCGGCCGCGGAGAGGTCGCCCACCAGGGTGCCGGGGGCGATCTCGCCGTGCCCGAGCCGTTTGAGCAGGGCGGCGGTGGCCGCTTTCGCGTCCCGTCCCCTGACCACGAATCCGGCCGAGGTCGGCTCGTGGCCGAGGAAGACGTTCTCCGCCACCGACAGCCCCTCGACCAGGTCGAGTTCCTGGTAGATGGTGGCGATGCCGAGGCGCATCGCGGCGATCGGCGAGCGCAGGGAGGCCGTCTCGCCGCGCCAGGTGATGGTGCCCTCGTCGGGCTGGTGGGCGCCGGCGAGGACCTTGATGAGGGTGGACTTCCCCGCGCCGTTCTGGCCGAGCAGGCAGTGCACCTCGCCGGCCTCGACCTCCAGGTCCACCCCGTCGAGGGCGCGGACGCCGGGGAACGATTTGGTGATGCCGTACATGGTGAGCAGCGGTGGTTCTGGTGCCGAAAGTGCCATGGCGGTTCCCCTAGCAGCGGGTGCGGGCCGGTTTCAGGGCAGGGCAGAGCAGGGCGCTGTGCTGGGTGAGGCGGTGGAGCCGGGTGGGCTACGCGGGTGAGAACAGGTGGTCGCTGATCAGGCGGGCGCCGCCGATGACTCCGGCGGTGGGGCCCAGCTCGCCCAGGACGATGGGCAGGTTGCCGGTCGCCAGGGGCAGCGACTGGCGGTAGACCTGGGTGCGCAGGGCGGCGAGGAGGGTGTGGCCGAGACCGGTGACTCCGCCGCCGATCACGACCAGGCCCGGGTTGAAGAAGCTGACGAGCGAGGCGATGACCTGGCCGGTGCGGTTGCCGCCGTCGCGGATGAGGTCGAGGGAGGTGCCGTCCCCGGCGGCGGCGGCCACCGCGACGTCGGCGGCGCTGAGCTTCCCGGCCGCCTCCAGGCGTCCGGCCAACTCGGGCGAGCGCCCGTCACGGGCGGCCTCCTCGGCGTCGCGGGCGAGCGCCGCGCCGCTGAAGTAGGCCTCCAGGCAGCCCCTGTTGCCGCAGGCGCACTGCCTGCCGTCGGGCTCGACCTGGATGTGTCCGATGTCGCCGGCCGATCCGGTCGTGCCGCGGTAGACCTCGCCGCCGACGACGATGCCGCAGCCGATGCCGGTGCCGATCTTGACGCAGAGGAAGTCGCGCGCGGAGCGGGCGACGCCCGCGTGCTGCTCCCCCACGGCCATCAGGTTCACGTCGTTGTCGACCATGACCGGGCAGCCCAGTTCCTGGCTGAGTGCCTCGCGGACCGGGAAGCCGTCCCAGCCGGGCATGATCGGCGGGGCGACCGGGACGCCCTCGGGGAAGCGGACGGGACCGGGTACGCCGATGCCCGCCCCGTCGAACCCCTCGGCCAGTCCGGACGCCCGCAACTTCGCGGCCATGGCGAGTACTTGCTCGAAGACCGCGACAGGGCCCTCGCGTACGTCCATGGGCTGGGTAATGTGCCCGAGCACCTCCAGTTCGGCGTTGGTGACGGCGACGTCGACCGAGGTCGCGCCGATGTCGACGCCGAGGAAGCGCAGTTCGGGGGCGAGCCGGATGTTGTGGGAGCGGCGGCCGCCGCGCGAGGCGGCGAGTCCGTCGGCGACCACGAGTCCGGTCTCCAGCAGGCGGTCCACCTCGACGGCCAGCTTGGAGCGCGACAGGTCGATCTGGTCGCCCAGCTGGGCCCGTGAGTTGGGGCCTCCGTCGCGCAGCAGTCGCAGCAACCGCGCCTGGTGCGCGTTGGCGGGTCGTGCCGTCATGCGTCTCACGTGCCCCTCCCCGCCTCTTCGGGCTCCGGTGGACCGACCGCTCCCCTGTCGGTGCCGTCGGTCGGTTCGTGACCGTGATGCTTTCGGCCACTCCTTCTTTCGATGGGGAACGTAGCAGTGCCTGCCGGGTGTGGGAAGAAGTTACGCAGGAATTACCCATGACTTTCTCCAGCCACAGGACAAAGGTCGGAGTGCGGCACAGCCCCCGGGGCCGGCGTGGCGTTCCTCGCCGCCGGGATCAAGAAGGCGCTCGGCACATCGGCGAGCACCTGCACACCGGGCCCGCGCTGGCGCTCGCGGGCGGGATCGCGCTGTTTTTGGCGGGCGATGTGGCGTTCCGGGCGGTCATGCGCCTGTTCCCGGTGCGGTTCCGGGCGCTCGCGGTGCCGGTGGTGCTCGCGACGGCGCTGCTCGGCATCCACGTCTCCGCGCCGGCCCAGCTCCTGGCCCTGGTTCTGATCCTGGTGGCGATGCTCGCGGTCAAGGCGCGCCGGGAGCGGGCGGCTCAGGAGCCGTCCGGCGGATCGCGGCGCGACGCCGCCTGATCCGCCCGGAGGGGACCTCAGTCCTGGTCGCGGTGGTGGTACGTCTCGCGGGTGTGCTCCGTGTGCGCGCGCATCACCGCGGTCGCCCGGGCCTCGTCGCGGGCCGAGATCGCCGCGATGAGTGCGCGGTGCTCGATCCAGGACTGCTTGCCGCGCTGGCGGGCGACGGGCTGGTAGTACCAGCGGACGCGGGCGTCGACCTGGCCGGCCAGTTCGGCGAGGACCACGTTGCCCGCGAGTTCCATGACGGTGGCGTGGAACTCGGCGTTCGTCGCCACGACCAGGTCCACGTCCCCGTCGGCGACGGCCTGCTCGCCCCGGGCGCAGAGCGTCTCCAGGGCGGCGATGCCGGTTGTGCCCGCGTTGGCCGCGGCGAGCCGGGCCGCCTCGGCCTCCAGCAACGTACGGACGGTGAGGAGCTGGTCGGCCTCCTCCTCCGTCGGCTCGTGCACGAACGCGCCCTGGGCCGGGCGCAGATCGACCCAGCCCTCGGTGTTCAGCCGCTGCAACGCCTCGCGGACCGGCTGGCGCGAGACCCCGAGGTGGCCGGCCAGCTCGCTCTCGACGAGGTGCTGGCCGGGCTGGAGGGCGCGGGTCGTGATGAGACCGAGCAGCGCCTCGTAGACCCGCTCGCGCAGCGGGCCGGGGCGCTCCAGCTTGGGCACCGCCCCCTGCGGCAGTCCTGTGGACAACATCGCGGTCCCCCTCCTGGGCTTCGGAGCAGCCGGCAAGCCGGTTCCGGTGGCGGATCCAGTGTCCGCGGACCGTACGGCGCCGGCCCGGGGCGGAACACTCGATTGTCTTTGGAATACAGTTTACCGAGCACAATCGCCACCACCAGGGGCAGTTGGCCTCGTCACATCCCGCGGCCACCGGTCACGGACAGCGCACGACCTGGCCCGCGTAGGAGAGATTCCCGCCGAAGCCGAAGAGGAGGGCGGGCGCCCCGCTGGCCACTTCGCCCCGCTCGATCAGCTTGGACAGCGCCATCGGGATGCTGGCGGCGGAGGTGTTGCCGGAGTCGACGACGTCCTTGGCCACCACCGCGTTGACGGCGCCGATCTTCTCCGCGAGGGGTTCGATGATCCGCAGGTTGGCCTGGTGCAGAACGACCGCGGCGAGGTCGGCCGGGGTGAGGCCGGAGCGTTCGCAGGCCGCGCGGGCGAGCGGCGGCAGCTGCCGGGTCGCCCAGCGGTAGACGGACTGGCCCTCCTGCGCGAAGCGCGCGGGTTCGCCCTCGATCCGTACGGCGTTGCCCATCTCGGGGACCGAGCCCCACAGGACGGGGCCGACACCGGGCTCCTCGCCGTCGGCGCAGGGCTCGATGACGACCGCGCCCGCGCCGTCGCCGACCAGGACGCAGGTGGTGCGGTCGCTCCAGTCGGTGACGGCCGACATCTTGTCGGCGCCGATGACCAGGGCGCGGGTGGCCGCCCCGGCGCGCAGTGTGTGGTCGGCGGTGGCGAGGGCGTGGGTGAAGCCGGCGCAGACCACGTTCAGGTCGAGCGCGGCCGGGGCGGGGACGCCGAGCCGGTGGGCGACGCGGGCCGCCATGTTCGGCGAGCGGTCGACGGCGGTGGAGGTGGCGACGACGACCAGGTCGATGGCGCCGGGGGTGAGTCCCGCGGCGGCCAGCGCCTTGGCGGCGGCGTGCGCGGCGAGCTCGTCGACCGGTTCGTCGGGGCCCGCGAGGTGGCGGGTGCGGATGCCGACCCGGGAGCGGATCCACTCGTCGTCGGTGTCGACCATGCCCGCCAGGTCCTCGTTGGTGAGGACCCGGGCGGGCTGGTAGTGACCGATGCCGACGATGCGTGAACCGTTCATGGTGGTCCCCTCGTAGTGCTGGGCCGCCCCCGTGTGAGCCGCGGACGTACCAGTCTGCTCAGCGACCGGTGAGTACGAGGTGACGTATGCAACAGGATTGTGGTGGATCGGTTGGAGACTTCCGACCGATCAGCCCGTGAACAGCTGCGTGGCCTTTTGCACCAGTTCGTACAGCCCGTAGGCGAGCGGCGCTCCCACCCACAGCCAGGCGAGGGCGATCAGGCCCCGGCGATTAGGCGGGCTGCTGGTGGTCGCGGTCGGCGGTGTCATCGGCGGGCTCCCTGGGGGCGGGGACGTGGTGGCGGGCGTGGACGGGCCGGATGAGTTCGTTGGCGACGAAGCCGACGACCAGCAGGCCGATCATGATCGTGAACGACAGGCCGTAGAGGGCGGGGCCGTGCTTGCCGGCGTCCTCCTGGCTGTCGGAGACCCAGTTGACGATGAGCGGGCCGAGGACGCCGGCCAGGGACCAGGCGGTGAGCAGCCGGCCGTGGATGGCGCCCACCTGGTAGGTGCCGAAGAGGTCCTTCAGGTACGCGGGGGCCGTCGCGAAGCCGCCTCCGTAGAAGGAGAGGATCACCAGCGCGCACAGGACGAACAGCGGCTTGGAGGCGTCGCCGTACAGGGCGATGAGGAGGTACATCACCGCGCCCGCGCCCAGGTAGAGGCGGTAGACGTTCTTGCGGCCGACGAGGTCGGAGGCGGAGGACCAGCCGATGCGGCCGGCCATGTTCGCGGCGGAGAGCAGGGCGACGAAGCCGGCCGCGGCGCTCGCCGTCACCGGCGTGCTGGAGTCCTGGAAGAAGTCGGTGATCATGGGTGCGGCTTTTTCCAGGATGCCGATGCCCGCGGTGACGTTCATGCAGAGGACGAGCCAGAGGCACCAGAACTGGGGTGTACGGATCGCTTGTTCCGCCGAGACCTGCGGGCCGGTGGGGGTTGCTGTCTGCGCGGTTCCCCGTACCCCTGGCCGGGCCTCCTTGCCCGGCACTCGTACCAGGACCACGCCCAGCGTCATGAAGAGCGCGTAGACGAGGCCGTGCACGAGGAAGGCCGCGGCGATGCCGCCGCTGTCCGCGCCGAAGGACTCCAGCATCTGCGCGCTCCACGGTGACGCGATGAGCGCGCCGCCGCCGAAGCCCATGATCGCGATGCCGGTGGCCATGCCGGGCCGGTCGGGGAACCACTTGATCAGGGTGGAGACCGGGGAGATGTAACCGATACCGAGGCCGATGCCGCCGACGAAGCCGTAGCCGAGGACGATCAGCCAGTACTGCTCGGTCACGGCGCCGAGGGCGGAGAGCAGGAAGCCCGAGGAGAAGCAGACGAGGGCGACGGTCATCGCCCAGCGCGGGCCGTTGCGCTCGACGAGTGTGCCGCCGAACGCCGCGGACAGGCCGAGCATCACGATGCCGAGCTGGAACGGCAGCGCGCTCTGGGTGCCGCTCAGGCCGAGGGCGGATTCGAGGGGTGGTTTGAAGACGCTCCAGGCGTACGCCTGGCCGATGGAGAGATGGACCGAGAGGGCGGCGGGCGGAACGAGCCAGCGGCTCCAGCCGGTCGGTGCGACGGGGGGCCTCATGATCAGGAACGGTAGGCAGCGGCAGGGGTGTTGGGAAGAGGCGGGACGCGAGCCGGTGCGCGGAGTCTTGTCGCCCCAACTTCCATACTGTAGACAATATTCCATCGACAGTCTCCGCTTCTCTCCGGACCGCCACTGCCGTGTGAGCAGGGCGGAGCCGGGCCCTCGACCGGACGGAGTCAGCCAGTGAAGGTCGCAGTCCTCGGCGCCGGAGCGATCGGCGCCTACGTCGGAGCCGCGCTGCACCGCGCGGGCGCCGACGTCCATCTCGTCGCCCGTGGACCGCACTTGGCGGCCATGAGGCGCGGCGGTGTCCAGGTCCTCAGCCCCCGCGGCGACTTCACCGCGCGGGCCCACGCCACCGACGACCCGGCCGAGATCGGGCCCGTCGACTACGTGTTCCTCGGCCTGAAGGCCAACTCCTATGCGGCGTGCGGGCCGTTGCTCGCCCCCCTGCTGCACGAGCGCACCGCGCTGGTCGCCGCGCAGAACGGCATCCCCTGGTGGTACTTCCACGGGCACGGCGGCCCGCACGACGGGCACCGGCTCGACAGCGTCGACCCGGCCGGGGCGGTGAGCGCGGTGCTCGCGCCCGGGCGGGCGGTCGGCTGCGTCGTCTACGCCGCGACGGAGCTGGCGGCGCCGGGCGTCGTGCGCCACCTGGAGGGGACGCGGTTCTCCGTCGGGGAGCCGGACCGCTCGGTGTCGGCGCGCTGCACCGCCTTCAGCGACGCGATGCGGGCGGGCGGCCTGAAGTGTCCCGTCGAGCCGGACCTGCGCCGTGACATCTGGATCAAACTGCTCGGCAACATCTCCTTCAACCCGATCAGCGCCCTGGCCCGCGCCACGATGCGGCAGATGTGCCGGCACGGCGGCACGCGCCGGGTCATCGAGATCATGATGACCGAGACGCTCGCGGTCGCCGCGGCCCTCGGCTGCACGCCGGACATCTCCGTCCAGCGCCGCCTGGCCGGCGCCGAACGCGTCGGCGACCACCGCACCTCCACCCTCCAGGACCTGGAGCGCGGAAAGCCCCTGGAACTGGACGTGTTGCTGGCCGCCGTGGTGGAGCTGGCGGAGATCACGGGCGTCGAGGTGCCCACGCTGCGCACCGTGCACGCCCTCGCGGATCTGCTCGCCCACGGCATGAGGAGGGACGCCGCATGAAGCAGAAACGGCGCGAGAACACCCCGAAGACCTACACCCGGCTCACCCACCCGCTGGTGCGCGAGACACCCGGCGACCGCAACTCGCCTTTTAGACAGGCGACTTGGGACGATGCTCTGACCCTGGCCGCCGACGGCTTCCGGCGCTCCCGAGCGGAGCACGGCCCGGACGCCTTCGCGATGCTCTCCTGCGCCCGCGCCACCAACGAGATGAACTTCGTGGCGCAGAAGTTCACCCGGGTCGTCATGGGCACGAACAACGTCGACTCCTGCAACCGTACGTGCCACGCGCCGAGTGTCGCCGGTCTGTCGGCGGTGTTCGGCTCGGGCGGCGGCACCTCCTCGTACGAGGAGGTCGAGCACACCGACCTCATCGTGATGTGGGGCTCCAACGCCCGCTTCGCGCACCCGATCTTCTTCCAGCACGTACTGAAGGGGATCAGGAACGGGGCACGGATGTACGCCGTCGACCCGCGCCGCACCTCGACCGCCGAGTGGGCGGAGAGCTGGCTCGGCCTGAACGTCGGCACCGACATCCCGCTCGCGCACGCGGTCGCCCGGGAGATCATCGCGGCCGGTCTGTACAACAAGGCGTTCGTGGAGCGGGCGACGACGGGCTTCGCGGAGTTCAGGGCGCTCGTCGAACCGTGGACCCTGTCGCTGGCGGAGAAGGTGACCGGCGTCCCGGCGGCCGCGATCCGCGACCTCGCCCACGCCTACGCCCGGGCCGAACGCGCGCAACTGTGCTGGACGCTGGGGATCACCGAGCACCACAACGGCACCGACAACGTCCGCGCCCTGATCAACCTGTCGCTGCTCACCGGCCACGTCGGCCGGTACGGCGCCGGGGTGCAGCCGCTGCGCGGGCAGAACAACGTGCAGGGCGGCGGCGACATGGGCGCCATCCCCAACAAGCTGCCCGGCTTCCAGGACCTTCTCGACGACGGCCACCGGACCAAGTTCGAGCGGGCGTGGGACACGGTGATCCAGCCGCGGCCCGGCATGACCCTCACCGAGATGTTCGAGGCGATGGAGCACGGGCGGCTGCGGGCCGTCTACTGCATCGGCGAGAACCCCGCGCAGTCCGAGGCCGACAGCGAACAGGCCGTGCGCCGGCTCGCCGCCCTCGACCACCTCGTGGTGCAGGACATCTTCCTGACCCGGACCGCCGAACTGGCCGACGTGGTGCTGCCCGCGACCGCGGCCTGGGCGGAGACCGACGGCACGACCACCAACAGCGAGCGCCGCGTCCAGCGCGTGCGCGCCGCGCTCACCCCGCCCGGTGAGGCCCGCGAGGACATCGCCATCCTCTGCGACCTCGCCGCGCGCCTGGGCCACGACTGGAAGTACGCGGACGCCGAGGCCGTCTGGAACGAGCTGCGGGCGCTGTCACCGGACCACTTCGGCATGACGTACGACCGTCTCGCGGCGCACCAGGGGCTCCAGTGGCCCTGTCCGGACGTGCAAGAGCTGCCCTCCTCGTACCTGCACGGGCGGCTGTGGGACGCGGACCCGGCGCGGCGCGGACCGCTCGCCCCGTTCGGGCTCGTCGAGCACGATCCGCCGGTGGACCTGACCGACGAGGCGTATCCGATCCGGCTGACGACCGGGCGCCGGCTCGACTCGTACAACACCGGGGTGCAGAGCGGCGGGTTCGCCTCGCCGCTGCGCCGCGGGGAGTACGTCGAGCTGTGCCCGGAGGACGCCGAGCGGTACGGGGTCGCCGTCGGCGAGGAGGTCCGGGTCTCGTCGCGGCGCGGCGTGGTGACGGCGCCGGTCTGGGTCGATCCGGGGCTCCGTCCCGGGCTCGCCTTCATGACCATGCACTTCCCCGACGAGGTGGACACCAACGCGCTGACGATCGAGGCGAACTGCCCGATCGCGGGGACGGCGGAGTTCAAGGCGTCGGCGATACGTATCGAGAAGCTGCCCGCGTGAGCGGAGAGGGGCTGGGCGACCGTGGATCTGCGCTTCGGTGACAGCAGGCCGACGGACGAGGAGCGGGCGGCGGTCGACGCGCTGCTCGGGCCGCCGGAGTCCGCGTGGGAGGGGGCCGACGACCGTTCCGACGCGGATCTGCGGTGGGCGCGGGGTGGGCGGGCCGCCCGTGAGCGGCGGGATCTGCTGTTGCCGGGGCTGCACGCCGTCAACGACCGGGTGGGGTGGATCAGCCCCGGTGCGCTGGACTATCTGTGCCGGCGGCTCACCGTGCCGCCCGCGGAGGCGTACGGGGTGGCCACGTTCTACTCCATGTTCTCGGTGCGGGAGCGACCGCCGACCGTGCTTCATGTGTGTACGGATCTGGCGTGTGCGCGGGTCGGGGGGCCCGGGCTGTATGACTCGGCGCGGGAGCGGCTCGGGCCCGATGTGCAGGTCGCCGAGTCGCCGTGTCTGGGGCTTTGTGAGCGGGCGCCGGCTGCGCTGCTGGTGAAGGCCGGTGTGCCGGGTTCCGCCGCGCCTGTCGCACTGTCACGGGGCTCCGCCCCGGACCCCGCTGCCGCTCGTCCGGCAGCGGAGCTGGAATGGGCGGGCGGGGTTGAGGCTGTCGCCTCGGCGGCCGTGCCGCAAGCCGGGCAGCCCGGACTCGTGCTGCTCAAGCGCGTCGGCCGGGTCGACCCCGCCTCCCTCGACGACTACCGGGCCGAAGGCGGGTACAGCGCGCTGCGCCGCGCCTTCGCCCTCGGGCCCGCCGCCGTCATCCGGGAGGTGACGGACGCGGGTCTGGTGGGGCGCGGCGGGGCCGCGTTCCCGACGGGGCGCAAGTGGCAGGCCACCGCGGCGCAGCCGGACGGGCCGCACTACCTCGTCTGCAACGCCGACGAGTCCGAGCCCGGCACCTTCAAGGACCGGGTCGTGCTGGAGGGCGACCCGTACGCGCTCGTCGAGGCGATGACGATCGCGGCGTACGCCACGGGCGCGCGGCACGGCTACCTCTATGTGCGCGGCGAGTACCCGCGCGCCCTCGCCCGGATGAGCCACGCCCTCGAACAGGCGCGGCTGCGCGGGCTGTTGGGCGCGGACATCCTCGGCCACGGCTTCTCCTTCGACATCGAGATCCGGCGCGGCGCGGGCGCCTACATCTGCGGTGAGGAGACCGCGCTGTTCAACTCCATCGAGGGGTACCGGGGCGAGCCGCGCTCCAAGCCGCCCTTTCCCGTCGAGAAGGGCCTGTTCGGCAAGCCGACGGCCGCCAACAACGTCGAGACGCTCATCAACGCCCTGCCGATCCTGACCATGGGAGCGCAGGCGTACGCGGCGATCGGGACCGGGCAGTCGACGGGGCCCAAGCTGTTCTGCGTCTCCGGCGCCGTCGAGCGGCCCGGCGTCTACGAGCTGCCCTTCGGGGCGACGCTCGGCGACCTGCTAGCCCTCGCCGGTACCCCAGGACCGCTCCGCGCGATCCTGCTCGGCGGCGCCGCGGGCGGTTTCGTCCGCCCCGACGAGCTGGACATCCCGCTCACCTTCGAGGGAACCCGGGCCGCCGGCACCACGCTCGGCTCCGGGGTGGTGATGGCCTTCGACGACGCGCTGCCGCTGCCGCGCGTCCTGCTGCGCATCGCCCAGTTCTTCCGCGAGGAGTCCTGCGGGCAGTGCGTGCCGTGCCGGGTGGGCACGGTGCGCCAGCAGGAGGCGCTGCACCGCATCGCCGAGAAGAGGGGCATCGCGGCCGACGACATCGCCCTGCTGCGCGAGGTGGGGCGCACCATGCGGGACGCCTCGATCTGCGGTCTCGGCCAGACCGCCTGGAACGCCATCGAGTCCGCCATCGACCGCCTGGGGGCGTACGCGTCATGACCGCTGTCGAGCTGGGGATCCCCCGGCGCCTGCTGGAATTCACGATCGACGGGGAGCCGGTGCGGGCCGCCGAGGGGGCGACGGTCCTCGACGCCTGCCGCGCCGCGGGGAAGGAGATCCCGACCCTGTGCCAGGGGGACACCCTGACACCGAAGAACGCCTGCCGGGTGTGTGTCGTCGAGGTGGAGGGGGCCCGGACCCTCGTGCCCGCGTGCTCCCGCGCGGCCGAGCCGGGGATGGCGGTGCGCACGGACACCGAGCGTGCCCGGCACAGCCGCAAGGTCGTCCTGGAACTCCTCGCCTCCTCGGTCGACATGTCGACCACTCCGCGGTTCGCCACCTGGCTCAAGGAGTACGAGGCGAAGCCGGACCGGTTCGGTCCGGACGCGGAGCGGCTCGGCGAGGAGCCGAGGATCGACAACGACCTCTACGTACGGGACTACGACAAGTGCATCCTCTGCTACAAGTGCGTCGACGCCTGCGGCGACCAGTGGCAGAACACCTTCGCGATCGCGGTCGCCGGGCGCGGTTTCGACGCCAGGATCGCCGTCGAGCACGACGCGCCGCTGACCGATTCGGCGTGTGTCTACTGCGGCAACTGCATCGAGGTGTGTCCGACGGGCGCGCTGTCCTTCACGTCGGAGTACGACATGCGGGCCGCGGGCACCTGGGACGAGTCGGCGCAGGAGGAGACGGTGACGGTGTGCGCGTACTGCGGAGTCGGCTGCAACCTGACGCTCCACGTGCAGGACAATGAGATCGTGAAGGTCACGTCGCCGCACGACAACCCGGTGACGCACGGCAACCTCTGCATCAAGGGCCGTTTCGGCTACCAGCACGTACAGAACCGGGACTGATCAGGACATGGGACGAGTCACGGAACGGCGCAAGGTGATCCGGATCAGAGACGGGCACGTCTCGGTCCGGCCGGACACCCTCGTCGCGGAGGAACCGCTGGAGATCCGGCTGAACGGCAAGCCGCTCGCCATCACCATGCGCACGCCCGGCGACGACTTCGCGCTCGCCGCGGGGTTCCTCGTCAGCGAGGGCGTGTTCGGCGGCGCCGACGAGCTGCAGTCCATCGTCTACTGCGCCGGGGCGACGCAGGACGGCTCGAACACGTACAACGTGGTGGACGTGCGGACGGCTCCCGGGGTCGTGCTGCCCGACATCACGCTGGAGCGCAACGTCTACACCACCTCGTCCTGCGGGCTGTGCGGCAAGGCGAGCCTCGACGCGGTGCGCACCACGGCCCGCTTCCCCCTCGCCGACACTCCCCCGGTCCGGCTCACGCCGGAGCTGCTCGCCTCGCTGCCGGACCGGCTCCGCGCGGACCAGCGCGTCTTCGACCGGACCGGCGGGCTGCACGCGGCGGCCCTCTTCGACGAGGAGGGGCGGCTCGTCGACATACGGGAGGACGTGGGCCGGCACAACGCGGTGGACAAACTCGTCGGCCGCGCTCTGCAGAACGGGGACCTGCCGCTGTCGCGCTCGGTGCTCATGGTGTCCGGGCGGGCCTCGTTCGAGCTGGCGCAGAAGGCCGTCATGGCGGGCATCCCGGTGCTGGCCGCGGTCTCCGCGCCGTCCTCGCTCGCCGTCGACCTGGCCGCCGAGACGGGGCTGACCCTGATCGGCTTCCTGCGGGGCTCCTCCATGAACGTGTACGCGGGCGAACACCGGGTGGCGCTGCGGGCCGAGACGACGGCCCCGCGGCACGGCTGACCCGTACCCGCTCCCGCGGCACGGCGGCGGGGGCCCGGACCGGCGGGGAGCGCCCCCTGCGCCGGCCGGGCCCTCCTGCCGCCGGCACGCGTGTGCCGCGGTTCCGCTCCCCTACCCCGGCCTGGGCCAGGTGGCCCAGATCCCTGACCCTGATCCCCTGATGCACGCTTCTTGTGGGGTGGCGAAGGGCCCCAGTAGCGTCGGTGGCGCATACGTTGGACGTGGGATGTCCGGATGTCCGTATGACCCGAAGGGTGGGACGCGCCATGCGACGAAGAACCGTCCGCGCACGTCTGAGATCGGTGGTGGCGGCGCTGGCCGTCGCCACGGCACTGCCCGCTCCGGTGGCCGCGCAGGCCGCCACCGCAGCGGAGACCGCGCCGCCGTTCGGACAGCAGGTGCTGTTCAGGGCGGACCAGGATCCCGGTTACGCCTGCTACCGCATCCCCGCCGTCGTGGCGACGGTGAAGGGGACCCTGCTGGCCTTCGCCGAGGGCCGCACGAGGGACTGTTCGGACGCCGGTGACATAGACCTCGTCGTCAAGCGGTCCGAGGACGGCGGCCGGACGTGGTCACCGCTCCAGGTCGTCAACGAGGGCGCCGGCGACACGCACGGCAACCCGGCACCGGTCGTCGACCGGACCACCGGCCGCATCCTCCTCGCGGAGACCTACAACACGGGCCGCACCGACGGCGGCAACTGCGCCATACCATGTGACCGCACACCGCACCTCCAGTACAGCGACGACGACGGCCGCACCTGGTCCGCGCCGCGCGACCTCAGCGACGAACTGCTGCCCCCCGACTTCAACTCCTGGTACGCGACCGGCCCGGTGCACGGCATCCAGCTCACCCGGGGCCGCCACCGCGGGCGCCTCGTCTTCACGGTCAACGCCGAGACGTGGAACGGCAGCCGGATCAGCGCCAACCACGCCGCGCTGATGATCAGCGACGATCACGGCGCGCACTGGCGGACGGGCGCGAAGGACACGTGGCCGATCGCGGAGGACGGCACGTTCCGTCAGAAGCCGTCCGAGATGACGCTCGCGGAGCGCCCCGACGGCACGGTCTACGTCAGCGGGCGGGAACAGGACGGCACCGACCTCGGCCACCGCACACACGCGGTGAGCCGGGACGGCGGCGAGTCGTTCACCGGACCCTTCACCGCGCTCCCGGACCTGTACGCGCCCCAGGTGCAGTGCTCGGTGCTGCCCGCCGGGCCGGGCGGGCGGCGGCTGCTGCTCGCCTGCCCCGGCGACCCGGACCGGAGGCGCACCATGACCATCAGGTCCTCCTACGACGGCGGGCGCACCTGGGAGAGCTTCGACCGGAGCACCGTGGTGACCAGGGACTGGTCGGGCTACTCGGACCTGGTGCAGGCCGACCGGGACCACGTGGGCCTGATGTACGAGGGCGGCGCGGTCGACGCGCGGGACGAGATCCGCTTCGCCCGGTTCACGCTCGACTGGCTCAAGGAGCGGCGCGGCGCCGATCCGCGGACGACCGACCTGACCTGGGGCGCGCGCCCCGCGGCCGTCCTGGGCGGCGCGTCGGTGACGGACGGCGCGGTCGGGCGGGCGCTGTCGTTCGACGGGGTGGACGACGCGGTCCGGCTGCCGTACCGGCCGCAACTGGCGCTGGGGACGCAGGACTTCACGGCCTCGCTGCGGTTCCGGTACACCGCGGCCACGGGCGAGCAGCCGTTTTTGTGGATGGGCGGCACCGGGACGACGCAGCCGCAGGTGTGGGTGCGGGGCGAGCCCGCGTCCGGCCGCGTCACGGGGTTGATCACCGTGCGGGACGGCGCGGGCGCCCCCCGGTCCGTCTCGGTCAGCAGCGCCTCGGCGTACAACGACGGCGCCTGGCACCGGCTCGAACTGCGGCGCGCCGACGGGCAGGTGACCCTCGCCATCGACGGCGCCGTCGTCAAGGCCGCGGCCGACGTGCCTGGTTCGGTGAGCCGGAACTCGCCGTTCGGGGTGCACGTGGGGCAGCGGATGGACAGCCGGGCGTATCTCACCGGGGCCCTTGACGAGGTGCGGGTCACCTCACAGGGGCGGTCCGTGTTCTGGCTGCCGCTGGAGCGGGTGCACCCCGGCGGTTAGCACCACGGGGGGCCGCCGGACGGGTGGGTGCGGCGGCGCAGCGCGCTGACCCGGTCCGCCCGCACGCACGCCATCGCCACCAGAACAGCCGCCATAAGGAACAG